>NZ_SJWW01000017.1:0-47680 GCF_004352745.1 Streptococcus sp. KCJ4932
ATCTTTTAGCGAATTATGATAATTTGGACGAGCCAACTAAACGAATCACAGAAAGTATTTTTTCAGAGTGGTATGAAACAGTATTAACTGAAAAGTATCCAATAAACAAACATTTACTATATGCAGCATTAAATAACGAAGAAGTAAATGTTGAGAAAAGAAAATTGATTTTATCTGAATTTTTATCTGAATTTACTGATTCTGAAGTTGTTGATTTACTTAAAGTTGTTGGATTAGATACAATAATTATTGCCATTAACGGAAATGGTAAAAGACCTAGGATTCAAAAAATGCGTTATAATAAAAAAATTCTTGATTATTTAGATAAAAATAACAAAATTTCTACATATAGCGAACATGGTGAGTACTATCAAATCAATTCATATAAGAACAACTAATCTTCTCAGCACTCATAAAAAATTCAAACAAACATTGTTCTCTGAAAATCATCTATACAGCCCCGCCATTTTCCAAAAGAAATAATACCGTGACTAAAAACTTCCTTGATTTTATGCTAAAATAGAGCTAAGTTATTTAGAACAGAATGGGAGTAGGGTATGGTTCCAGCGTATATTAGAATTCATGATGCGATTAAGAAAGAGATTGATGGGGGCGTTTGGGAGATTGGTCAGCGTTTGCCAAGTGAGCGTGATTTGGCAGATGACTATGAGGTGAGTCGTATGACGCTTCGTCAGGCGATTACGCTTTTGGTGGAAGAAGGGATTCTTGAGCGTCGTGTGGGTAGTGGGACTTATGTGGCTAGTCATCGTGTGCAAGAGAAGATGCGCGGGACAACGAGTTTTACAGAGATTGTGCGTTCGCAAGGTAAGACGCCATCTTCACAGTTGATTTCTTATCAACGTAAGCCAGCTAATGACACTGAGATTCAGCAGTTACAGCTTAAGGCTAGCGATTATGTGGTGCGTATGGAGCGCGTGCGTTATGCGGATAATGTGCCTTTAGTTTTTGAGGTGGCATCAATTCCTGAGAAGTTGATTCAGTCGTTTAATCGCGAAGACATTACAGAGCATTTCTTCCAGACTTTGACGGATAATGGCTATGAGATTGGTAAGAGCCAGCAAACCATTTATGCTAAAAATGCGAGTGAGCGCGTGGCTAATTATCTTAAAGTGCCTAAAAATCACGCGGTGCTTGCCTTGACTCAGGTGTCATATTTCTCAGATGGACGTCCATTCGAGTATGTTCACAGTCAGTATGTTGGCGACCGCTTTGAATTTTATTTGGAGAATAATTAAAAGTTGGACACTTGTCCAGCTTTTTTTGGTTAAATGATGGTATCGCTTACCATTTTTTTGAAATAATCTGCCATATCTAGTGTGATTAACCAATTCTGACTATTAAAATCAGTCAAAATATGGTAAAATAAAGGCTATGGAAATTGAAAAAACCAATCGTATGAATGCTCTTTTTGAGTTCTATGCTGCTTTGTTAACGGACAAACAGATGAATTATATTGAACTGTATTATGCGGATGACTATAGCTTGGCTGAGATTGCTGAGGAATTTGGTGTTAGCCGTCAAGCGGTTTATGACAATATCAAACGAACTGAAAAGATTTTAGAAGCTTATGAGATGAAGCTACACATGTATTCGGACTATATTGTTCGTAGTCAGATTTTTGATGAGATTTTGGATAAATACCCATCAGATGACTTTTTAAAAGAAAAAATTGCGATTTTGAGCAGTATTGATAACCGAGATTAGACAAGACAATCGAGAAATTAATAGATTTAGTAGGAGAATAATATTATGGCTTTTGAAAGTTTGACAGAACGCCTACAAGGGGTTTTTAAAAATATTCGCGGAAAGAAAAAGCTATCTGAAAAAGATGTTCAGGAAGTAACCAAAGAGATTCGTTTGGCTTTGCTTGAAGCCGACGTTGCTTTGCCAGTTGTTAAAACATTTATCAAACGCGTTCGCGAACGTGCAGTTGGTCATGAAATCATTGATACACTTGACCCAACTCAACAAATCGTTAAAATCGTTAACGAAGAATTAACAGAAATCCTTGGTTCTGAAACAGCTGAGCTTGAAAAATCACCTAAAATTCCTACAATCATTATGATGGTCGGTCTTCAAGGTGCTGGTAAAACGACATTTGCTGGTAAATTGGCTAACAAGCTGATTAAAGAAGAAAAAGCTCGTCCAATGATGATTGCGGCTGATATTTACCGTCCAGCAGCCATCGACCAATTGAAAACTCTTGGTAGCCAAATCAATGTTCCAGTTTTTGACATGGGAACTGACCATTCAGCCGTTGAAATCGTGACAAATGGTTTGGCAAAAGCTAAAGAAAACCACAACGATTACGTTATCATCGATACAGCTGGTCGTCTGCAAATCGATGAAGCTTTGATGCAAGAACTTCGTGATGTCAAAGCTCTCGCTAAACCAAATGAAATTCTTTTGGTTGTTGATAGCATGATTGGTCAAGAAGCTGCCAATGTCGCTGACGAATTCAACAAACAATTGGATATCACAGGGGTTGTCTTAACTAAGATTGATGGTGATACACGTGGTGGTGCGGCGCTTTCTATCCGCGAAATCACTGGTAAACCAATCAAATTCACTGGTACTGGTGAAAAAATCACTGATATCGAAACATTCCACCCAGACCGTATGTCAAGCCGTATCCTCGGCATGGGTGATTTGCTCACATTGATTGAAAAAGCAAGTCAAGAATACGATGAAAAACGTTCAATGGAACTCGCTGAAAAAATGCGTGAAAACACCTTTGACTTTAACGATTTCATCGAACAACTTGACCAAGTGCAAAATATGGGACCAATGGAAGATCTTCTTAAGATGATTCCTGGTATGGCTAATAACCCTGCACTTAAAAACTTTAAAGTTGATGAAAAAGCTGTCGCTCGTAAACGTGCTATCGTGTCATCAATGACACCTGAAGAACGTGAAAATCCTGATTTGCTAACACCTAGCCGCCGTCGTCGTATTGCAGCTGGTTCAGGTAACAGCTTTGTTGATGTCAACAAATTTATCAAAGATTTCAACCAAGCAAAACAAATGATGCAAGGTGTCATGTCTGGTGACATGGAAAAAATGATGAAGAAAATGGGTATCAATCCAAATAACCTTCCTAAAAATATGCCAAACGGTATGGATATGTCATCACTTGAAGGCATGATGGGTGGAAATGGTATGCCAGACCTATCAGCGCTTGGTGGAGACATGGATCTTAGCCAAATGATGGGTGGCGGATTCAAAGGTAAAATCGGCGAATTTGCCATGAAACAATCAATGAAACGCATGGCAAACAAAATGAAAAAAGCTAAGAAAAAACGCAATAAAAAATAATTGTTAAAAAACCGAGAAGTAGTTCTCGGTTTTTTTGTGCTTGATTTAGTTATTTCTTTCTACCTTTGCTTCACAAAACTTGTTAAGGCAATCATGGCATGGGCGTTTTTCTTTGTTAGGAGTAGTTTGTTTCTTGATATCATGCGGGTAAACACCGATATACTTTTTAAATAGGCTAGCAAAACGGCTGTGAGAGGTATAGCCGACCGCAATAGCCACTTCCTTAATTTCTAGTTGGGTTGTCATTAATAAGTGCTCTGCTAGCGCCATACGACGTCGTTGGATGTATTCGGTAATTGTCATATGATACTTGATCTTAAAGGCTGTTTTGAGCTTGGTTTTACTCATCATAGCAATTTTAGCCAGTAAATCTTGTGGAATTGTTGCCATCAGATGATCATTGATATAATGGCGGACATTATCCAAAGCGAGGCTATCTTCTTGACTCATTTCTTGTTCATCTTGTGCGGCATAATAGTTATTAATAATGACGCTTAGCCATTCTTTAGCCTTGATTTCATAGAAAAGTTCGCTGGCAGAAGATCCCAACTTATAGTGTAAAATATCATCAGCAATTTTTCCAAGTCCTGCTCCCAGAAAGTGATTGGCTTCTTTGAAAATATGACATAAATCATCAGGGTTTAATTGGTAGCGTCCGACAAGGCAGTCATCGATGATTTTTTGTTTAAAGTCAAAGCAAACGGCTTGAAAATTAGTGTGCTCATGTAGTAAAGTCTGAAGAATTTGATGTTGATTGCAAATCACAAAGCTATCGTTACTTGAGAGTTGCTGGTAAGGTGGCAAGATTTCACCATTAGCAGAAATGACATGGGCTGAAAAGAGGGCAGTATCAGGAAAAGCCGACAAATCGCAACAATAGATAGTTTCCTTTTTTAGAGTAAAATCAAAAATACTAACTCGGAAGTATTCAGTCTCATAGGTCCAATAAAATCCTTCTAAATCATCACATGACAAGTAATAGCTTTGACCGTGTGGAGCGAAGCGGCTGCAATTAGGGAGTAAAATAGCTTTTTGCTTGATGTTATCATTGAAAAAGATGGCTGACATGAAATCTCCTTTTTAAAATAACACGATTGGACGAATAGCACAATTCGCCAATATTGCTGAATATGCATTGAATACATAATTATTACATGCTAGAATGTATGTCAAATCCATTATAATGTTTAAATGCCTATTTATCAATATTTTGGATAAAAATAAGAAGGAGCTCATATGATTAAGGTTTATAAAAAGTTATTTTCTTATGTGCCTGAGTTTAAGTATTTGGCTTATCTTGCTATTTTACTAGCAGCTTTGTCAACTGTTTTTACGATTGGTGCTTTTTATGACATGTATCTCTTTTTAAACCATCTAATTGTTCAGAATAATGCGACAAATATTGCCCATTATGCAAAAACGGTTGTTGGTTTTATGATGACTGGGATTGGTATTTACCTCATTTCAGGGCTATTAACCCACATAGTAGCTTTTCGTTTGGAAACTAATCTTAGAAAAAAAGGGATTGACGCTTTGAGTCAATCAAATTTTGCTTATTTTGATACTCATACATCAGGATACATTCGTAAAACCATTGATGATAATGCTGCAGAAACACATACGATTGTTGCTCATTTGATTCCTGATAATACAACAAGTGTCATGACTTTGCTATTACTGGTCCTTGCAACTTTTGCAGTTAATGTTTATCTGGGACTTGCTTTAATTCTGTTAGCAGTCGTTGCTTTGTTGCAGATTAAACAGATGATGGGAGACGCTGAGTTCATGGATGCTTATATGAAAGCTTTGGAAAAAATGAATAGTGAAACCGTTGAATATGTTCGCGGGATGCAAGTTATCAAGATTTTCAAAACTTCTGTACAATCCTTTAAAGCTCTTTACACAGCTATTAAATCTTATTCAGATTATGCTCTCAATTATAGCTTTTCTTGTCGTACAGCCTTCATTATCTTTCAAGTAATGTTTGCGACTTACGCAACTTTGATTGTGCCAATTTACTTATATTTCGTATCGAAATCACAACAATTAACTTTGCTACCAAAATTTATTTTCTTCTATTTTGCGGTTGGTTTGCTTTATGTTACCTTTATGAGAATCATGTATGTTTTCATGTATCAGTATAAAGGAAGTGTCTCGGCAGAAAAGATTGAAACTTTGTACAATGATATGACTAGCCAGCGTGTAGCTCTTGGAGATGAAGAACTTCTTGAAAATGGTAATATCATCTTTGATCACGTAAGTTTTGGTTATGAAGATCAAAAAGTTATTGACAATCTGTCATTTGAATTGGAAGAAAACAAGGTCTATGCCTTTGTTGGAAGTAGCGGTAGTGGGAAATCAACAATTGCCAAATTGATTGCTGGACATTATCGAGTTGATAGCGGAAGTATCAAATTAGGTGGAAAACCCATTGAATCCTATAGTCAGGATGCTTTGATGAGACAGATTGCATTTGTCTTTCAACAATCAAAACTTTTTAAAATGTCTATTTTTGACAATGTCAAAATCGGTAATCCAAATGCAAGCGATGAAGAGGTTATGAAAGCCTTGGAATTAGCCTCATGTGAAGAAATTCTTGATAAATTCCCTGAACGTGAACAAACGATGATTGGTTCCAAAGGTGTTTATCTTTCAGGTGGTGAAAAACAACGCATTGCTATCGCACGCGCCATTCTAAAAGATGCTAAAATCGTTATTTTAGATGAAGCATCAGCTTCTACAGACGTTAATAACGAATACCAAATTCAAAAAGCTTTTGCTAATTTAATTGCTCATAAAATGGTTATTATCATTGCACACCGTTTGTCATCAATTAAAGGTGTTGATGATATTTTAGTGATTGATAAAGGTCAAATTATTGAACGTGGTAACAGTAATGAATTACTGGAAAAAGGTGGTAAATATAAAGCCTTTAGCGATCTTTACGCATTAGCAAATGAATGGAGGGTGTCATGAAAAAGAAATTACAAGAACTTTTTGCCTTGACTGAACACGGTGCAAGTCGTTTATTATATGCTTGCGTCACGGGATTATTTGTATCAGCAGCAGAATTAACACCGATTATCTTGATGATGTACTACATCAAGCATATCTTGGCACAGGAAACTCTTTCTTTTTGGACAGTTATTCTAGGTTTAGTTTTAGTTGCTGCAGAGACTTATGGCTTTTTCTACATCGATTATAATGCGACTTATACGGCTACTTATCAAGAAAGTGCTGATCTTCGGATCGATATTGCTGATACTTTACAAAAAATGCCTTTATCGTATTTCTCACAACGTGATTTGACAGATTTGTCACAAACCTTGATGAGTGATGTGGAACGTCTTGAACATGCTCTTAGCCATGCGATTTCTAAAACTATTGGCTTTGTCCTTTACTTTATTTTATTAACGATTACGCTTTTTTTCATCAATCTTCCTTTAGCTTTGTGTATTTTTGTCCCCATTTTTCTAGCTTTTTTAGCACTTATTTTGTCAAAAAATATGCAAAAGAAAGCTGTTAAGAAATACTGGAAACAGCTCCGCGAAAACTCTGATAGTTTCCAAGAAGCCATTGAATTACAGGAAGAAATAAAAGCTTACAATTTAAGACAAACCATCCATGATAAGCTTTATCAGCAAATGGAAAAAAGTGAAAAAATCCATATTATCTCTGAAGTTCTTCAAGGTATTCCAATTAATATATCCAACTCAATTATCAGATTGACAATTGGATTGGTGATTTTGGTTGGAACAAATCTTTATTTCCAAGGTCAAGTGAGTCTTCTGGTTTTGCTGATGTTTATTCTACTTGCTATCAAAGTTTCTGACAGTACTGAAAACATTGTTTTAAATGTCGGTGAAATTCTCTACATTGACTCAGCTGTTAAAAATATTAAAGAACTTCGTGCAGTCAAACAACAAAGTGGACAAGATGTTACTCTCAAGCATTTTGACATCGAACTCAAAAAAGTTGGCTTTGCTTATAAAGATGGACAAAAGATCATCGACGGTGTATCTTTTGTTGCCAAACAAAATGAAATCACAGCACTTGTTGGACCATCAGGATGTGGTAAAACAACCCTATTAAGACTTTTATCTCGCTTATATGATTATCAAGAAGGGCAAATCACTATTGACGGCAAGAACATCCAAGACATTAGCACCAATAGTTTATTTGATAACATCTCAATTGTCTTTCAAGACGTTACGTTGTTTGATAATACGATTTTGGAAAATATTCGCCTTGGTCGACCAGATGCAACAGATGAAGAAGTAAAAGAAGCTGCTCGTCTTGCAAATTGTCAACATTTTGTTGAAAAATTACCAGAAGGTTATGAAACAAGAATTGGTGAAAATGGTGCAAAATTATCTGGCGGAGAACGTCAACGTATATCTATTGCACGTGCCATTTTGAAACAGGCACCAATTGTTATCCTTGATGAAATCACTTCATCACTCGATATTGAAAATGAAAAAATGATTCAAGAAAGTTTGAATTATCTTTTGAAAGATAAGACCGTGATTATCATCTCACACCGTCTTAAATCCATTGAAAATGCTGATAAGATTGTTGTGATGAAAGATGGTCAGGTTGACGGTATTGGTAAGCATCGTGATTTGCTTGAAAAATCAGCTGTTTACCGTGATCTCATTGAAACATCGCAAAAAATTGAAGAGTTCAAATATCAAAAGAATGCTTAGGAGAAAAAGATGAAAACAAATTCCTTCACTGTTAAAGATTTGATTAATGCTGGTTTATTTTCACTCTTAGTTTTTATAGCTATTTTTGCTAGTGGGATGTTTGGGTTGATTCCGATTTTTATGCCATTCATTCCTTTTCTATGCGGGCTTTTTGCTGGTCCTGTCTTTATGCTTTACAGCACCAAGATTCACCGTTTTGGTATGGTTTTAATTATGGGAGTCATTATCGGACTTGTTTTTACTGTCACAGGTCACGGAATTTATATCCTACCAGGAATGACTCTCTTGTCTTTAGTAGCTGAATACATTTTGAAAAAAGGTAGCTATGCTAGCGTAAATCACACGAAGTGGGCTTTTACCGTCTATTGTTTATCATTTGGTTTCAATATGATTCCGATTTATGTTTCTAGGGTTGCTTATGTGCAACGTTTGGTCGAAGAAGGCTATGGTCAAGCTTACGCTGATAAAATGATGAGTATCTTACCTTATTGGTCATTCTTCCCAGTTCTTGCCCTAGGAGCAGTAGGTGGTTACCTAGGATCAACAATTGGTGTCAAGATGCTGAAAAAACATTTCCAAAAACTTGAAATGGCGTAAAATACAAAAAAATGAATACAAGCTTGGTCGCCTGATGCGGCCAAGATGCATTTGAGAGTGAATGAGATGAAGTTAGATTTTCGAACAAAATTACTAATGACAGTTGTCATTTCCTTTGTTTTGCTATTTGGCAATTTGCAAAGAAGCTACCCGATTATTGGTTTGATTGTAACCTTTTTGCCTTATGCTTTTTTACTGCTAGAAAGAAAAGTAAGCAAAGCCCTTAAGGGAGCAAGTTTAATGATTTTTGCTTTAGTATTGCAATACTATGCAGGATTGCATGCGTTTAGCGGCATTGGAGCGTCTGTTGTGTTATTCTTTTCTATTATCGTTTTACGGATGGGACCAGGGCTTGCCATGGGAGAATACAGTCTTTTAACGACAACCATGAGCGACTTAGTAGCTTCTTTAAAGAAAATGAAGTGTCCAGATAGTTTAATTATTCCTTTATCAGTCATGTTTCGCTTTTTTTATACGGTAAAAGAAGATTATCGCCAAATCAAGGAAGCTATGTACTTGCAGGGTTTGGTGACTAGTCAATTCTTCCGTCAACCTTTACGCATGATTGAATACCGATTTGTTCCGCTTTTGATGTGTTTGTCCCGCACGGCAGATGATGTGGCTATTTCGGCAACAACCAGAGGGATGGCAGTCGGTCAGGAACGTTCAAGTATTTCAAAGAGTCGCTTGAGATTACTTGATTATTTTTGGATGTTTGCCATGTTGACCATTTTAATCTTAATGATTTGGAGTTAAAACTATGCTAAAACTCAACCATTTTTCACTAACTTATGACCAGCCAATCTTAGAAGATATCAATTTAAGTTTTAAACCAGGTGAGATTACTGTTTTAACAGGGAGTTCAGGTTGCGGAAAGAGTAGTCTTTTGAAGGCGATTAATGGGGTAATTCCTTATTTTCAGCCTGCTAAGTTATCTGGTGATATGACTTATGATGGAGAAAGTTTGCTTGATTTGGATATGGCTGAAAGAAGTCAAGTAGTGGCTAGTGTTTTTCAAAATCCTAAAACGCAATTTTATGCCGTTAATTCAACGGATGAAATGGCTTTTGCGCTTGAAAATCGCAATATTCCTGCCAAAGACATTTTTGATCGTATCAACTATTATACGGATTTATTAGAAATGCAGGATTTGTTTGACCGTGATATTTTTACTTTATCAGGTGGTGAGAAGCAATTGCTTGCTATTACTAGCGTTGCTTGCATGGATAATGACATTTATCTCTTTGATGAACCGTCGTCATCGTTGGACCGTGAGGCAATTTCTCGCTTTAAACGCGTTTTGATAAAGCTTAAAGAGCTTGGAAAAATCATTATCATTGCTGAACATCGACTTTATTATCTGAAAGACTTGATGGACCAGTTTGTCCTTATTTCTGACAATAAAGCGCATGTTTATCCCATTTCAGCGGTTAATGATGACTTGATTCAAGCGAAAAATTTGCGCGCATTGACAGAAATCAGCAAATCTGAGCTCATCAAGATTTGCTCGTACCAAAAACAATCAAAATACTCTTCAAATCAGGCAAATGGCAAGTTGATTTGTCAACGTTATAGCTATCAACACGACGACCAGCCAAAGAAAATTTTTGATTTCAATCTAGGTATCGATCAAGGCATTAACTTTATCATCGGGAAAAATGGTATCGGGAAAACAACTTTTTTAAGATGCCTATCGGGGTTAAATAAGAAATTCAAAGGAAAAACATACTACGATAAGAAACTCGTCAAACCAAGCTATAAATGGCTAAGTGAGGTCGTTCAAGATGTGAATTATCAGCTTTTTACCGAGTCTGTTTGGTCAGAAATTTCGCTGGTTAGTGACAGTGACCAAGCTAAAAAAGATGCTCTAACGCAGTTTGGTTTAATCAGCAAGCTAAATAGACATCCGCAAAGCTTATCTGGAGGCGAAAAACAACGTTTATTACTAGCTATGGCAAAAGCTTCCAATAAACCAATTATTGTCTTAGATGAGCCAACAAGCGGCTTATGTCATGGTCAAATGAACAAAATGATTGAAGACTTACAAGAAATGGCGAAAAACGGAAAAACGATTATCGTCGTGACGCACGATTATGAGTTAATTAAGCATTGCAAAGGAAGAATCATAGAATTCGTCGAATAAAAAAATTCCCGCAGTTAAAAGCTGTGGGATTCTTTAATGTGTGAAAAAACAATGAATTCGCTTACAAATACTAAAAATCAAGTCTAAAAAGCCAAAATAGAAGGTATTTTTAACAAATTTCATGATCAATGACACGAAGAAAAGCCAAAAAAACGCATAAAAACGGCATTTTAAAAGCTAAAAATGCGAAAAAAACGATAAAAAAACTTAAAGTAGGTAAGCTATAAAACCTAAAAAACAGATAACCAGTGAAAATTTTTTCGAAAAAAATTTTGAGCATGAGAATAGGAAGAATAAGTAGTCAATAAAAACTAATGAGCAGAAAAACGCATAAAATCAAGTGTTTTTGACGATAATATAAATTTAATATAAATCAGCTCTTTCTAAAATTTTCTATAACATCTTTCCGAAAAACTGTAATTTTCTTGAAAAACAAATCAGTCTATGATAAACTACTATTATAAAGACATCTAGGGAGATTTTTAGATGAAACGTGAAAAATTACTCGAAAAAATTGATGAACTCAAAACAATCATGCCTTGGTATGTCCTAGACTATTACCAATCAAAACTTTCTGTGCCATACAGCTTTACAACCTTGTACGAATACCTCAAAGAATATAGACGATTTTTCGAATGGATTCTCGAATCTGGTATTTCAAATGCTAATCAGATTGCTGACATTGATTTAAGCACTTTGGAGCATTTATCCAAAAAAGATATGGAATCCTTTGTTCTTTATCTTCGTGAACGACCTTCTTTAAATACCTATTCAACCAAGCAAGGGGTTTCACAAACCACTATCAATCGTACCTTATCAGCACTTTCAAGCTTATTTAAGTACCTGACAGAAGAGGTCGAGGATGAAAATGGTGACCCCTACTTCTATCGAAATGTCATGAAAAAGATATCAACGAAGAAAAAGAAAGAAACCCTTGCTGCTCGCGCTGAAAACATTAAAGGAAAGCTCTTCTTAGGTGATGAAACAATGGCCTTTATCGAGTATATCGATAAAGAGTACCAAAATAAGCTCTCTCACCGTGCCCTCTCCTCCTTCCAGAAAAACAAGGAGCGAGATTTGGCAATTATCGCCCTTCTTCTTGCCTCTGGTGTTCGTCTTTCTGAGGCTGTTAATCTTGATTTGAAGGATTTACATCTGAACATGATGGTTATCGAAGTCACTCGTAAAGGCGGCAAACGCGATTCTGTGAATGTTGCTGCTTTTGCCAAACCTTACCTTGAGGAGTATTTAAAAATTCGAGCGCCACGCTATAAAGCAGAAAAACAAGATCAGGCATTATTTTTAACGGAATACCGTGGTGTTCCAAATCGTATCGATGCATCAAGTATCGAAAAATTAGTAGCCAAATACTCACAAGATTTCAAAGTACGTGTAACTCCCCATAAACTTCGCCACACCTTAGCAACCAGATTGTATGGCGCCACTAAATCTCAAGTTTTGGTCAGCCACCAATTGGGACATGCAAGTACTCAGGTAACTGACCTATATACCCATATCGTTAACGATGAACAAAAGAATGCTCTTGATAAATTGTAAAAAGTAATCTGGACTGTAATGAGTCCAGATATTTTTATATATAAGCTTATTTTCAAAGTCCTTAAAATCTTTGTTTTACATAAATATTATTATGTATTATTTAGATTTCTAAGGGTTTGAAGTTACCAACGATTTTTCCGATGATTCTTGGGTTTTCATCATAAGGTGCAAATTTGTCAGCATAATGTTTATTGAGAGAGACTAAACGCAATCCCTTTTCTTCACGGTAAACTTTTTTGATATAGGTTTGCCCATCCCAATCAACCGCATAAATGGCACCATCGTAATCAAATCCTGTTTGTTTGATGAGAACGACTTCTCCATTAAGATAAGTTGGTTCCATTGAATCACCAAATACCCAAGAGGCAAAGTCATGATCTAGTTGTTCATCGTAAAAGACGGTATCGTAATTGCCATCCCCAAAATAAGAATAACCAGTACCTGCAGATAATTTTTCAAAGACCTTGTAGGCGTAAAGTTTTGGTAAAGGTTTGACAGCTTCTTGCTTGTGTAGCAAATCTTGCGCGTAATTTTCTAACTTAGTCTGGTTATCAGGTGTTAATTTTAAATAGGTATTGACAATATCGTATTCTGAGAGGAAATATGTTGTATCAACCTTAAAAATCTGGCTTAGTTGTTCTAAGTTTTTTTGGTTAGGTTTAGTTTTTCCATTCTCCCAATTAAAATAGGAAGCTCTTGATAACTGTAATAACTTTGCTAAATCAGCTTGCGAATAGCCTTTTTCTTGACGTAGTTTTCTTAACTTTTCTCCAGAAAACATGAGCTCCTCCTTTGTGTTAGTTTATAAACTAACACTATTATAAAAAATAATCAGCAAAAAAGCAAGATGTAAGAATCTTGCTTTAACGTTTTTTGGGAGTGATAAACACATGAGTTCCTTGATCGATTTGGCTTTGAATGCTGATGTCGAGATTAAGGCTATCTAGAACTTGTTTTGTCATGTAAAGCCCCAATCCTGTAGCTTTTTGGTGTTCGTGCCCGTTAAAACCAGTAAAGCCTTCTTCAAAAATCCGTGGCAAATCCTCTTCTAGTATTCCGATACCATTATCTGATATTTCAATACTAGCCTGAGAAATGCGGATGCTGATTTTACCACCATCTTTTGAATACTTAATAGCATTATCAATTACTTGTGTCAGTGCGAAGGTCACCCATTTTTTATCAGACTTGAGCTGCCAATCACCTGTCACCTCAACAGAGAGATGTTTTAATAAACAAGGAATGCGGTATTTTTTGATGATTGAGGTTGTAATCTCTTTGACGGATAGTCTTTCAAAACGAAAATCATCTTTATTTTGACTGAATTTTAAATAATTTAATAGGGTGTCTAAATAGTTTTGAAGACGATTTAGTTGTTGTTCGACTTCTTTTGATTCAAGTTGATTAGTCTGTGCCATCAATGATAGAGCTGACAGAGGAACTTTCATTTGGTGAGACCACATTTTGATGAGATTCTGAGTATCTTCCATCTGTGTCTGAATGGCTAGAACATCACTGGCATGCGCTTCTTTTTGCTTACAAATAATAGCTTTAAAGGCTTTTTCTGATGGAAGATTGAAGTCGTCTAATTCTTTTACATAAATAAATTGTTGTAAAATATCCTGTTTCTTTTTAAATTTGAAGTACTGCCAAATGCTAATGAAAATTAGTATTGTGATACTAATGCTAAAGCTTACTCTGAAGTAAGTTAC
The DNA here is from genome assembly GCF_004352745.1 of Streptococcus sp. KCJ4932. NCBI lineage: Bacteria > Bacillati > Bacillota > Bacilli > Lactobacillales > Streptococcaceae > Streptococcus > Streptococcus sp. KCJ4932. The sequence goes on from NZ_SJWW01000017.1 coordinate 14,052, forward strand.
TGGCAAGTGAAATAACATAAAGGTCAGGAAAAATGAAATGGTCAATATAGCATAGGTAAGGTACCAAATGCCGTATTCTTTAAAAAACTGTCGAATCATTTTAACAGATAACCTACTCCTCTCACGGTATGAATGCGGTCAAATCCTAGTGGCTGTACTTTTTTACGCAAGCGAGTCATGTTGACACTTAGGGTATTTTGGTCAATAAAGCTCTCATTTTCCCACAGTTTTTCTAGCAAATCTTCTTTTGGCACCACTTGATTTTGGTGCTCAAATAAAATGCTAAGAATTTTGTTTTCTGTTGGCGAGAGATTAATTTGTTTGCTCCCATTTGAGAGAATGCCCTCGCGAGATAATGAAAATTCGTCAAGTTGATAATTATCAGAGGTGAATTGGTGGGCTCTGCGTAAGAATGCTGCAATCTTAGCATCTAAAATGGTTAAGGAGAATGGTTTTGAAATAAAATCATCTCCTCCCATATTTAACGCCATAACGGTATCCATCTCGTCATCACTTGAGGAAATAAAAATGATTGGTAAAGTCATGGTTTTACGAATCTCAGTTGTCCAATAAAAGCCATTAAAATAGGGCAAAGTAATGTCCATTAGAATCAAATCGGGTTTTATTTCTTCGATTTCTTGTTTAATGGCACGAAAATTATTAACGCTAAATACGTCGTATGCTTTGTTTAAATGTTGTTTTAGTAAGTTGACGATGGTTTTATCATCTTCAACGATGTAAATCTTTCCTTGTTTCATAGGTTCATTTTAGCAAAAAATGGCCTTTACGACCATTTTCAGCTGGAGTTTCTTATCAAAATTTTTTTGGAGTTTTTATTTAAAAGAGTAATTTTATGATTAGCGCTCGATTGCTTTGTAGTATGTTCGACTAGTAAATTTATAGATTAAGAAGTAAATGATAATGAGGCCTAGTATTGTAATACCACTCACAATAATCATACTTGAGCCAGTTACACCAAAGAGTAAGAGCATTTGTTTTAACATTGTTAATGCAAAAATAAAGTGTACAATTGCAACTCCAAGTGGCATGAAGAAAACAAGTAAGGTTTGTGAATTGATGGCTTTTTTCACAGCTTCTTTACTCATACCGACTTCTTGTAAAATCTTGTATGATTTTTTATCTTCGATTCCTTCTGTTAATTGTTTATAGTAGATGATTAGGGCGGCGCCAAGTAAGAAGCTAAGGCCAAGTAAGAATCCTGTAAAGAGGAATCCTCCAGTAATAGCATACATTTCATTTCTGAAGTTTTCTTTCGTTTCAACGATACCTTGAACTTCTTGATGAACATCATCGTCAGGCAATACCATATTTTTAGAGATTTGGTTAACTTCATTTTTTGTCAAATTACCATAGGCAATTAAGTTCTCTTGCATTGGCATACGATGCGCCTTAAAAAGGTTCTCAACTTCTGTTAATTCTGAATCACTACTAAAGATGATGACACATGGATTGTAAGAATTTCCGAATTCTGGGAATGTTGCTGACTTGAAGTTTTTAACATTTTTAAATGTCTTATCAAATAAAGTTAATCTCTCAAGTTGGCTATCTCCTTTTTGTTTGAAAAAAGCGATTTGACCGTCTTTTAGTATTGGAGTATCATTCCCTAGTGCTCTGAAATCATCTTGTGTTGTCATATAAACAGATCCAAATGCATTGACATTAGGGTGTTTAACATCATTATCTGTAAGTTTCATTGACTTTTCTGTCGGAACAGAGAAAGCTGCCATATCGGATTGATAAGTTAGAAAATCATCATTTGATTTTCCGAGTTTATCACTAACTTGTCTTTTGAGAATATCAGTGAAATCACCTTCAGTGAGCGTTTTTGAATCGTCATTTGAGTTAATATAATTAGTCAACGTAATCTGTGTATGTTCAGGAAACAAGGTATCAAGTTGATTTTGTCCACTGACGTACAATGACGTTGTTGTCGCAATCGCTACAAAAGACATGATGGCAAGTAACGTGATATTAGCAAGACCAACTGCATTTTGTTTCATTCTGAAAATCATTTGTGAAGTTGTTACAAAATGTTCGGGCGTGTAAAAATATTTTTTATTTTTGCGACGATGTTTTAGGTACCATGCCATAAAACTAATGTAAAAGAGATAGGTACCAATAATAACTAAAACTACCGCGATAAAGAAACGATATACGACTACTAGCGCAGCTATTTTTTCAGAAGTTACTGATAGATAATAACCAGAACCGAGGCAGATAAGACTGAGTAATGCAAAAATGATATTGCCTCGGGGTTCTTTTTCACCTTTTTCTTGGCGTTTAAACAAACTAAGAGGTGATGAATGATGAATGGTGATGAGGTTTACGATTTCTAGTAGGGCAAAAATTACCGCAAATGCAACGATATTTAGGATAAATGCTACAGGTGATAAAGACAAAATGAGCTTATCATAATGTAACAGGTTGACAAAGATGAGGTAGAAAAGCTGAGAAAAAATTGCGGACAGCACACTACCTAGTATGATAATACCAATGAATGACAGAATTAATTCAATCGTTGATACTAAGCTAACCTGCTTACGATTCATCCCTAAGATATTATATAGACCAAATTCTTTACTTCTCTGCTTCAGCAAGAAATTGTAACTATAAATTTCCATGATGATTGTGAAAATCATTAGGACAATAATTGCAAGACCAAGAACGGAATTGCTATACTGCATGTCATCAGAGATTGGACTGTAAAGAATCAATAGTGTAGAACAATCTAGGATAAACAGTACAATACTTGCTAGTAAGAATGGGGCAAAGATGTTGAATGATTTTTTAAGGTTTGACCAAGCTAATTTAGCATAGAACATCTTACTCACCTCCTAGAAGGGCTGTCATCGCAAGTGAAATGTCTTTACTGAATTCTTGATTGGTTTTATTTCCACGGTAAATTTGGTGGAAAATACGCCCATCTTTGATAAAGAGCACACGTTTGGCATGACTTGCTGCATTTGCGGAGTGAGTTACCATAAGAAGTGTTTGACCATCGTTATTGATTTCTTCAAAAAGATTTAGAATATCTTCTGAATTTTTGTAGTCTAGTGCTGCTGTTGGTTCATCAGCTAAAAGAAGTTGCGGATTGGTTATCAAACTACGAGCGATAGCAACACGTTGTTTTTGACCACCAGAAAGTTCAAAAGGACGTTTTTCAAGCAGCTCTTCAATGTGCAATTTTGGAGCTAGCCTTGTGATACGTTTTTCCATTTCTTGATAAGGAAGGCGCCCAAGTACTAATGGTAAGAAAATGTTATCCTTGACTGATAAGGTATCTAGCAAGTTAAAATCTTGAAAGACAAAGCCGAGATTTTTCAAACGGAATTCAGCAAGTTTACTTTCTTTGATTTTAGTGATTTCTTCTCCGTTTAAAATAACTGACCCATTGGTTGGCTTTTCTAGTGTTGCTAAGATGTTTAGCAAGGTTGTTTTACCTGATCCTGATTCTCCCATAATGGCGATGAACTCATTTTCGTCAACTTTAAAGTCGACATCTTGCAAAGCTCGTGTCACTTCTTTTGAAAAGCGTGTGCGAAAAACTTTCTCGAGGTGATTGATTTCCAGTAACATAATTTCTCCTTTTTTTCATTATACCTTTTCAAGCTCAGAAATGCTTAGTTAGTCTTTACTTTTTAAAACTTTTTAGTGCTTTTTAACGGTCTTCTCCCACTCCAGTACCAAAAAGCTAAGCCTGCTACTCCTGCTATGATGATAAGTAGAATAGTTATCAGACTATATAGCTCAATCATACTAAACACCTCCTTCTACTTTGTTATGCGAAAGGCATATGAGATGATATAAACAATAGATCCCAGAAATAGCAATACAATCCAAATGAAAAAATGAATCCATAGGCTAAGATAGTGTTTAAATTCTTCTTTCATACTGCTACTCCTTTCTTATTGACATCTTTAGTTTATCGGAAATCAGCTCTTTTTTTCTTACAATTTCGGGGATGAAACCTTACAAAAATGTAAGAAAAACACAGAAGCCAATACTTCTGTGTTTTATATTATCTTACAAGCTTTGTGCGATCTGTTTTAGGTAAGCATGACTTTCGAGTTGTTCAACTGGATTTGTCAAATCTTTTAAGTTAATTTCGTAGATGCTACTTGCTTTCTCATTAAAGAGTGGCAAAGCTTTCGCCCAATCAATTTTTCCATGTCCCAGTGTTAGACTGTCATGCGTTTGTCCAAGAGAATCTACCAAATGGTAATGAACGATATGATCTTTCAAAGTCTTTAGAGACTGTTGAAGGGCCTCATTATCACCGTGGAGATAGATAAAAGCATGGGAAACATCATAGGCAAGCGGGTAAGCTTTTTGGGCAAGTAAGCGATCAAAGTCAGGATTTCCATAGGCATAGAGTTTTGAAATCCCGTTTTCAAACATGATATAACCTTTACCGATATGGCAAAAATGATCCATGCGAGAGAAAAGATACTGACGAGCCTCTTCAAGCGAAGCAAAAGGTTCTAATAGTTCAGCTTCTTCTAACTCGTAAGAGCCGTGAACCAGCACTTTACAGTCGTATTTTTTTGCTAAATCAAGTAATTTTTGTGTTGAAAAATCGATAAAGTTAACTAATTCAGCATTATTTTGGGGATGAGCTACCAATTCCAAACGTTTTCCTTGGTATTTCATAGGGTGATGAAGGACAATAGTCTTTACACCACTTGATTTGACCTTTTGAATGGCTTCTTCAAGTTTTTCTAATCCATCAGCCGTATAATCAGCTTCGCTTGTAAAAAATTCAAAAACATCTGGATGATATTTTAGACGACTAGCTACTTGTTCTGGAGCGCAGCTAGCTTTTAATCCTAATTGAATTGGAAACATGATGTCACCTCTTCTTTAATTGATAGATTAAACGTTAAGGTATTCTTCTAAATCCTTCAAGGCACGTTCAGCAACTTTTTCGTAACGTTCTTTTTTATCACGGATACGTGGTCCTTCAAGCTCTTTAACGATACCAAAGTTAACGTTCATTGGTTGGAAATGTTTGCTTTCAGCATGAGTGATGTAGTGTGGTAAAGCACCGATAGCTGTTGTTTGAGGGAAAATAACTGGTTCTTCACCCTTGAAACGACGCACAGCATTGATACCAGCTACAAGACCTGATGCAGCAGATTCTACATAACCTTCAACACCTGTCATTTGTCCAGCGAAGAAAAGATTTGGATTTTGACGTGTAGCAAATGTTTCTGTCAAAAGATTTGGAGAGTCCATGTATGAGTTACGGTGCATAACGCCGTAACGAACAAATTCAGCATTTTCTAGACCTGGAATCATGCGGAAAACACGTTTTTGTTCACCCCATTTGAGGTGTGTTTGGAAACCAACGATATTAAATAGGCTACCAGCAGCGTTATCTTGGCGTAGTTGAACAACGGCATATGGTGTTTTAAATTCACCGTCACGTGGACCTTTGTAGTCATCTGGATATTCGAGCCCAACTGGTTTCATAGGACCGTAAAGCATTGTTTTAATGCCGCGTTTAGCCATTACTTCAATTGGCATACAACCTTCGAAGTATTTTTCTTTTTCAAATGAATTAAGCGGAGCTTCTTCAGCATTGACAAGAGCTTCGTGGAAAGCCATGAATTCTTCTTTTGTCATTGGGCAGTTAAGGTAAGCAGCTTCCCCTTTATCGTAACGTGATTTAAGGTAAACTTTGTTCATGTCGATAGAGCTTTTATCAACGATTGGTGCTGCCGCGTCGTAGAAGTAGAAACCGTCGCCGCCATTTAATTCGTGGATTTTTGCAGCCAAGGCATCAGATGTGAGGGGACCGCTTGCGATAACTGTGATAGCATCGTCAGGAATTTCAGTGATTTCTTCTCGAATGACTTCGATAAGTGGGTGATTTGTGACTTCGTCTGTCACCATTTGTGAAAAGCCATCGCGGTCAACCGCAAGTGCACCACCAGCTGGGACGCGCGTGCTTTCAGCTGCTTTCATGATAACAGAATCCAAACGACGCATTTCTTCTTTCAAAAGCCCAACGGCATTTGTCAAACTGTCGCCACGAAGCGAATTTGAGCAGACAAGTTCAGCGAATTTATCAGTTTTATGCTGAGGTGTTGGTTTAACCCCACGCATTTCATAGAGTTTAACTGGAATACCGCGCTTAGCAATCTGATAAGCGGCCTCAGAGCCAGCTAAACCAGCTCCAATAACGTTAATGTATGATGATTGAGACAATATACTAATACCTCCAAAAATGAGCTTAGAAAAGCCTAAAACTCATTTTCCAGATGTGGGAGTTGGCCCATATCTGAATCTTTCTATTTTTGATACTTGACTATCATAACATAAAATCAGTGAAATACAAATAAAATATTGAATTGCATGACATAACTTAAATTATGTAAATACTACTAACCAATTTAAGCTCTAATCATCAGAAGAGACAAATCCAAGCAGCTAGTAGAATACTTAAAATGCTAAAGAGTGACCCAATCAAGTAATACTCTGCAAAAGTTGGACTCTCAGAAATTTTATTGTAGCGAGCAATTGATTTTGCAGTAAAAACAAGACCGATTGAGGCAAATTGATTAAAAATAATGCAAATACTCATAACGATGCGTTCTAAAAGTCCGATGGTTGCTCCTGCACCTGGAATGGTATCCATTTTTTGATTGTCTTGTGGCTGATATTTTTGAAAGAAAATCTTGAAAACAACATTTGTTGGCTTAGTGATGAGAACAAGAAATAGAATCATGTTTAAAACTTGTGCTGTTGTAGCATTGACAGTCAGATAAGGACAAAAAATGCTTCCTGTCAATAACACGATAATCACTAAGTGAAGTATCTGATCTGATAAAAAAGTCGACATAGCGTTGAGACGAAGCCACTTAGCGACACTTGATTTTCCAAAATCGATGATAGCATGGCTAAGTAAGATAAGCAGACTCGTCAACCATAGACTTGGTAAAAAGCAAGTTAGTAAAATCAGAGGAAAAGCTACTCCTAGAAGATGAACCAAAAGGTACTTTTTATCAGTATTTTTACGGTCAGCCACCTTTTGACTTTGCAAATGAAAGTCTGATAAAAAATGACAGATTAACAAAAGGGTCAAAACAGGATGTTGCGTCAAATATTGTGAAAGTCCAGTAATAGGCATTAAGCTAACTCCTCTCCATGATGTTTAAGGCATTTTAAAGCCGTTTTACGTGCGCGAAGGTAGACTTTGATATTGCTGCTTTTTAGCCGTTTTGATAAAGCACTGGTCGTTAATTCTAATCGTTTAGCAAGCATTTGTTGGTCGAACTGCTCATCGTAAATTCCAAGCGCTAATAACTCTTTTAAGATAATTTCTTGACTTGCTCGCCAGTCTGATTTAATAGCTTCGCTGCTTGCAATCAAGGTATTAACAACGCTGACTTGATTCTCATCATCAAAAGAAACCGCAATTTGTGTATTGCCGTAGTCATTTTTTTGATGAATATAATTAATTGCTTTTCTAGCGTGCCAATAAGCTGGGCCATCAGCACCAATGCTTTGTTCTGGGTTAATATCTGTTAGAATCTTACCTAATCCAATTCCAAAACGAACTTGATAAGGTTGCATAGCGAGATTGATGCGGTCAATAATTTGAAATAAAGGGGCATCAAGCGTCAATAATCCTTGAAATTCATCTCCCAATGTAATAGATAATTTTGAAACCAATACTTCTTTAAATTCTGTATTCAAATCATTTAAGCAAGTTTCTAATATTTTTTGAACTTGGTATCGATTATCGATTTTCTTTGAATCAATAATGTCGCCAATTAATGCAAAATAATTCATAGGCCACCTCTCTTATAGGTCTATTATAACAGACTTATCAAAAAAAGTCCGTTATAACGGAAATTATTTAAAAAGTCTATTATAATGGCAATGAAAACTGACCTAAAAAAACCTCACAAAGAAAATTTGCAAGGTTTGAAAGATTTATTTAACTTTTGCTTCTTCGTAGTCACATTCTTCATTGCTGCAGACGACTTGTTTACCACCGCCACGAATTTTCTTCTCAACGAGGAATTGACCACATTTTGGACAAGAACGTCCAACTGGTTTATCCCATGAAGTGAATTCACACTCAGGATATCGGTCACAGCCATAGAAAAGACGATTACGTTTTGTCTTACGTTCAATCACTTGACCTTCGCCACAAATTGGACAAGTCACACCAATTTCTTTTGTGATGGCTTTGGTATTGTGACATTCTGGGAAATTGCTACAAGCGTAGAATTTACCATAGCGTCCTAATTTGATTACCATTGGATGTCCACAAACATCACAGTCAAAACCAGCAGGCTCATCTTTGATTTGAATTTTTTCAATCTCAGTTTCTGCTTTTGCCAATTCTTTTTCAAATGGCTTGTAGAAAGCATCGATGACTTTTTGCCATTGTTCTTTACCTTCTTCGACTTCATCAAGTTTACCTTCCATGTCAGCGGTAAATTTGACATCAACGATATCTGGGAAGAATTCAACAATCAAGTTATTAACGATTTCACCCAATTCAGTTGGTTCGAAGCGTTTTGAAACCAAGCGAACGTAGTAACGTCTTTGGATAACATCAAGTGTTGGTGCATAAGTTGATGGACGTCCAACACCGTTTTCTTCAAGCGTTTTGATTAATGTGGCTTCAGAATAACGTGCTGGTGGTTGAGTGAAGTGTTGTTCAGGATTTGTTGAAACTTTCTTAACAACATCGCCTTCAACCATGTCGGGCAACATTTTATTCTTATCAGAATCATTGTAGACAGCCAAGTAACCGTCAAATTTGACTTTACTACCGTTAGCTGTGAAGCGAACGCCATTTTGCTCCAAGTTAACTTTCATGGTATCAAACACCGCAGCTGTCATTTGACTTGCGACAAATCGATTCCAAATCAATGTGTAGAGTTTCAATTGGTCTTTGTCCAAGTGTTTTGCGATAGATTCTGGTGTTAAGTTAACGTTTGATGGGCGAATAGCTTCGTGGGCATCTTGAGCACCTGAAGCATTTTTCACACGACTACCGTGTTTAGAATAATTTTCGCCGAAACGTTCTGTAATGAAACCTGCGGCATCATTTTGCGCAACAGGACTGATACGTGTAGAGTCGGTACGCATGTAAGTAATCAAACCTTGTGTACCACTCTTACCAAGACTAATCCCTTCGTACAACTGTTGAGCAACCATCATAGTTTTACGTGTACGGAAGTTGATTTTGTTAGCAGCATCTTGTTGAAGAGATGATGTTGTATATGGAAGTGGTGCGTTACGACGACGCTCTTTCTTTTCAACTTTTGCTACGTTAAACTCGTCACTTGTAAGTCGAGCAAGAACTGCTTGGACATCTTCGTTAGTGTTGAGTTTTAATTTTTTGCCATCAATGCCATAAAAGGCTGCTTGGAATTTCTTAGTTCCTTTTTTGAAGAATCCATCAATTGTCCAGTATTCTTCAGGTTTAAAGTTTTTAATCTCATTTTCACGGTCGATAATGAGTTTCAATGCGACAGATTGAACACGACCTGCAGAAAGACCTTTTTTAACCTTTTTCCAAAGTAATGGTGAGATAGAATACCCAACAATACGGTCAAGAACTCGACGGGCTTGTTGCGCATCTACCAAATCCATGTCAATCTGACGTGGTTCAACGAAGGCATTTTTGACAGCATCTTTAGTGATTTCATTGAAAACAACACGGTTTTTATCATTTTCGTCAAGTCCCAAAATGTGTGCCAAATGCCATGAAATAGCTTCTCCTTCACGGTCCGGGTCACTTGCGAGATAAACTTTTTTAGATTTTTTAGCCTCTTTTTTCAAATCGTTAATCAGAGGACCTTTACCGCGGATATTAATGTATTGCGGTTCATAATTATTTTCAAAATCAATAGACATGCTTGATTTTTTCAAATCACGGATATGACCAACTGAAGCGACAACTTTATAGTTGCGTCCTAGATATTTTTCAATGGTTTTTGCTTTAGCTGGTGATTCCACAATAACCAAGTTTTTCTTGGCAGCTGTTTTTTTCTTTGTTGTTTTTTTACTTGTCTTTTTAACAGCTGTTTGGGCTTTTGTAGTAGTCGTTGCCATAAGCTCACTTCCTATCAGTAATAAACTTATAACATGATACCCCGCTTTTTCCAAACTGTCAATAAAAAAGTTGTATTTAATAGAAAAAACTTGTTTACAATTGGTATTCTGAAAGGACGTCTAAGCCTGATGTGATGCACTTTGCACCCTCTTTGATTAAATGATGACATCCGTCAGATTTTCCATCTAAAATGTTACCTGGGATGGCAAAAACATCTCGGCCTTCTTCTAGGGCGCGCTCACAAGTAATTAAGCTGCCAGATCGCATTTTAGCTTCTGCTACTATGACGCCCTGAGATAAGCCTGCAATAATGCGATTTCGTTCTGGGAAATGGTATTTTAGTGGCGCTTCTGCTGCTGTGTATTCACTTAAAATCAAATGATTTTTTCCAAGGTAGTCCTGCAACTGCTTATTTTCTTTGGGATAATAGACATCAAGACCACAACCAATAACTGCTATTGTCGCTCCGCCATTTTTTAGTGCTGAAATATGTGCACTGGTATCAATTCCCCTAGCTAAGCCACTAACAATGACGAATTGATTTCCAAGTTCTTTGATGATTTTTTGAACAGACTTTGTCCCTGTCTGTGTGGCTGTCCGCGCTCCTACTACTGCCATTTTTGGACGATTGAGTAGCTCAATATTGCCTTGATAAAAAAGTAATACAGGCGGATTATAAGAGTGTTTTAATTCCAGCGGATAGTCGTCATCTAGTATTGAAATACTAGGGTATTGGTTAAAGACTTTTCGCAGAGTTTTACTATCCAAATCTTTGTATTTTTCCATAAATAAAATAGGATTCTTACATTTGGACACAACTGCCATATCTCGCAAGGAAAGAGATTTCTTTTCTTGCTTTTGATATTCTAAAATGGCTAGAATGTTGAGATTTGTTAGTCCTGCTTGTTTTAATTTAAATAGTTCAAAATTATTCATTAGTCACCTCACTACTTTTCTATTCGAAAAAAAGCCCTATAATCATAGGACTTTGTGAGATTTTTTTGAGTTAATCTAATGTTTTGATGATTTTAGCTGGATTTCCAGCGATAACCACATTATCTCCGAATGACTTAGTCACAACAGCGCCAGCACCAACGACAACATTATCACCTAAAGTGACACCTGGTAGAATGGTTGCTCCACCACCAAGCCATACATTGTCACCGATAGTGATTGGTGCTCCATATTCCAAACCAGAAATACGTTCTTTCGCATCTAGTGGGTGAAGAGGAGTTAAAAATTGACAATTCGGACCAATCATAGCGTTGTCTCCAATGTGAATCTCGCAGACATCTAACATGGTACAGTTATAATTAGCGAAAAAGTTCTCACCAACGTAGATATTTGACCCATAATCGCAGACAAAACGCTGCTCCATTAGCAAGTTATCGCCTGTGGAACCAAATAATGATTTGATAATTTCTTTACGTTTCTGACGGTCTTCTTCATTATTAAATAGGGCGATTTGTTTACGGGCGTGTAAACGCATGGCAAGTAGCTCACTGTCACCAGCATCGTATAGCTGACCAGCTAGCATTTTTTCTTTTTCGCTTGTCATTTAGTTCTCCTTCAACATAGATTTAATTGGTTCAAATGTTTTACGGTGAATTGGTGTAATACCGTGTTCTTTAAGACCTGCAAGATGGTCTTTAGTACCGTAACCGACATTTTTTTCAAAAGCATAGCCAGGGTACTCTTTGGCGTAATCCGCCATCATGCGGTCACGAGTGACTTTGGCAACGATAGAGGCTGCCGCAATTGATAGAGAATTAGCATCTCCTTTGATGAGTGATTGCTGTGGGATGTCAGTGTCTAAGTGCATGGCATCAATCAAAAGATAATCAGGTTTAGTCACTTGTCCCTTGATTTGGTCAATTGCTTGGAGCATACCAACTTTTGTCGCTTCATAAATGTTGATATCATCGATGACAGTATTATCAATCACACCGATACCAATTCCTAAAGCACGCGCAAGGACTTCTTCATAAATTTCCTCGTGATGCTTTTTAGGGATTTTTTTAGAGTCATTAAGATGTTTGATTTTACAATTCTTAGGAAGGATGACGCAAGCAGTCACCACTGGTCCAGCAAGAGGGCCACGGCCAACTTCATCAATTCCTGCGATAGCTTGATAGCCTGCTTGATAAAGCTCTTTTTCGTAGCGCAGCATATTTTCCAAACGCAAGTCTTCGTCGATATCGGCTTGAATAGCCTTTTTACGCTGGATGATAGCTTTTTGCACGCCTGCTCGGCTATCTTCCTCGTAGGCTTGCCAGCGTGTATCGTCAAGACTGTCAATGTCAGCTAGCGCTTCTTTGATTTCTTTAACGGTCGCCATTTTCAACCTCTTCTACAATGTCTAATGTATAGCGTCCAAGTTTACCTTCACGAACATCTTTGACAAAAAGAGCGTAGAAACGGTCATAGTCATCACGGAAACCAAGTTTTTGTGTCATAGCCATGATAATTTCTGGTGCTTCTTCTTCCAAGTCAATGCCTTTATAACGTTCAATCAAACGTTCTGGATAATGTTCTTTGAAGAAATTAAGTCCAAAGATAGTTACTTCGTCCATTGGTAAGAGTTGGTCTTTGATGGCTCCGGTAAGAGCGAGTTTTAAGCCGACCACTTCGTCTTCGAATTTTGGCCAAAGAATCCCTGGGGTGTCAAGGATTTCCAAATCTTTATTAGATTTAAGCCATTGTTGTCCTTTTGTGACACCAGGTTTATTTCCGACAACGGCGATTTTCTTACCAGCTAAGCGGTTCATAAGAGTTGATTTACCAGCGTTAGGAATACCGATAATCATCGTACGAAGGGTTTCTTTTTGAATACCACGTTCACGCAATTTAGCCAATTTGTCAGCCATTAAAGATTTAGCTGCTTCTGTAACTAATTTTACAGTTGCTTGTTCTTTTGAGTTGACAGCAAGAGTTTTAATCCCTTGGCTTTCAAAATAACGACGCCACTCTTTTGTACGATTGCTATCAGCTAAATCAGCTTTATTTAAAATCATGAGTTTTGGTTTATCACCAACGATTTTAGTTAGCATCGGATTTTGACTTGATAGTGGCAAACGCGCATCGACCAAAATAGTCACGAAATCCACGTGTTTAATATTTTCTTGCACCTGTCTACGAGCTTTAGACATGTGACCTGGGAACCATTGAATAGTAGCCATTAAGATATTTATCCTTTCATAGTAAGCTTTATTTGCTTGTGTTTGATACTCTATTTATTCTTGTTTCATTAAGACCTTTAAAATCTTAAACCACGTTCTATTATACCATAAAGTCAATTCTTGACTATCTCTTAGCAAGGCGATACAATAAAATCACATAGGAAAAAGCTTTCAATCAAGGAGATTCAAATGGACGATTACAAAGGAATGACAAGTAAAACGTATCTTTCAGAACGTTTAGAGCAAGCGATTAAAAGCTATGATAAGAAAGCTCGTTTTCACCGTGCTTGGTTTATTGTGTTTAAAGTCATTCAAATCATTACTTTAGCTTTAATTCCAATTTTGTCTACTTTACCAATTCCTTGCTTTAAATTGTTGGCAGTGATTATTGCTTCTTTAGTACTCGTTCTCGAAGCTCTCATTGCACTTTCAAGTCATAAAGATAAATGGCAACTTTATCAAGAAACTTCAAAAACACTCGCTTCAGAGAAATTTGCCTTTGAAACTAAGGCTGGTATCTATCAGGAAAAATCAGATGCTGAACGTTTTTCACTCTTTGTTGAACGTTGTGAAGTGATTATTAAGTATCGCAATTAATTAAAAGAACCCCGTGTTTTCAAAAACATGGGGTTTATTTTTTCTTTTGTAGTGAAATTAGTATTGGAATACTAGTAAGCGTTAGGTAATATAAAACATAAAACCATTTGTGACTTCGACCAAGCATAACGTAACTCATGATTAAATAAAAAACGCAGTATCCTAGCCATAATTTCGCTGTCGTTTTAGGATGATTCGTGATAAACGAAGTGACTTTTTTAATCAATAATCTGATATTCCTTTTCAAATGTTTTTTGAGCAATAATACGGCGATTGGTAATGTCGATGTAATCGCCTAAGTATGCCAACTCATACATACCGTAGCCAGCAAATCCGCCACCTAGGCTTCCAATTGCTCCTGTTTTAAGGTTTTTAACTGTTGATGGCTTTAAACCAGCCATTAAAATACGAAGGTGGTTATCTAACCAGCAAAAATACCTTTTTGCAAAAGTTTCTTTTACCCAGTCAGGGCTATTTTGATTGTCTTTGCTGACTTGCCAAACATCTGCAACTTTTCCCTTATAAGTAGCTTTCATTTTTTCTCCTTTTTTATTTCCCTTTTCATGATTTGTTAAAAGATTACAGTGACTATCAGTTTCACTAGGACGATGATACTTAGAGACTTTTGAATATTAGATTTAAGTTTTCTAGACCACTTCATTAATCGCGTGATAGCTAGACAAATGCTTAAAAAACTTAAATAACTAACTATTGTTATCAATTGTTGCATCTAATTTACCCCAAAGTAATACTTCTATCCTCTATTTTACCAGATTAATCATTAAAAAAACGACCATGTCGTAAACAGTCGTTTTTTCGTCGTGAACGGTTATTTTTTAATGGAAAGAATGACTTCTGCTCCACCTCTACTAGGATTTGAAATTCTTAAACCTCCATGATGTTTTTCAGCTACGCCTTTCGCAAAAGATAGTCCAATACCATAGTGTTTTCCGCTTCTGCTATTATGTTCAGTGAAGAAAAATTTTGCGGCATTTTTAAGAGCTTCATCTGAAAATGGTTGACCATCATTCCAAATGGAGAATATGAGATGACTATCATCTTCTGAAATGCTAAGGCGAATTTTTCCTTTTGGGGCATGTTGAGCAGCGTTTACTAGGATATTAATCAGTGCACGTTTAAGATTTAAGCTATTTGCTAAAAAAGAATCGGTAGCACAGGTATTTCTCATCTTGAAATCAATTGCATTTGGTTTTAGAATATCTTCAATTTTTACCGATAAATCAGCTAAAAAAGGCTTTAAGAATAGCTTTTCTTTATGGTCGTTATCGCTTAATTGACGACTATAGTTAAGCATTGCGTTGAAATAGTTTTCAAATACTAAAAGGCTATTATTGATTGATGTTAGAAAACTTGCTTGTTGTTCATTAAGTGATGTCATTTCAAGTAGTTCAATATTTCCCTTAATGACTGTTAAAGGAGTTTTGACATCGTGAGCTAAGGCAGCGATTTGAAAAGATAAATCTTTCTTTTCACTTCTTTCTCTTTCAATCAGTTCAGCTAATTCATCACATTTTTGTGCTAAAACAGTTAAGGTGTCATCAAATTCCGCAATTCTAGAATGCTCTAGGAAATCTGAGTGAGACTTAGTTCCCATATTTTGAGTTGATTTTTGGATAGCATAAAAATTTGAAGTGAATTCTTTGAGCAGTCTTGTGATTGCAAAAATAAGGACCAGCAAAAAGCCGATGATAAGGATGATGTAAGTCAGCGTATTGTACGAAATTGAGCGAAGCGCATGATTTGAAAACTCTGGTATGCTAGATTGTCGGACAACTAAAACGTAGTGCGGATTTTGAGCAAGGTAATAGCTAACCCCGTTTTCGTTTAAATTTTTTCTCTCTTTAAAAGCTTTTTGGTAATACATCAAATCCTCAGGAACGTTTGTTTGCTTAATGACCTTTCCGGTTTGATCATACAAAACGTAGTCATAAGGTACTTTCGTCATTTCTTTGACAATCATATCTTTAGAGACCTTATCTGAAAGACTAATGTTTAGCTGATTACTGAGACTGATTTGTTTAGTATAGGCAAGGACACTTGTTAAGGTTAAAATCAAACAGATAACAAGGACGATTCCGACAATCACTTCAATGACGGTTTGAAAAATGCGTTGTTTTAATGTTTTAATCTTTTTTGCTTTAATCATGCCACTGATATCCCACTCCTCGAACTGTTTTTATAGGATTAATGTCATAGAGAGAAAATTTTTGACGAATTTGATAAACATATTCTGAAATAGATCTAAAAAGAGTATCCGAATCATCGTTATATACGCTTTCGTAGATATTTTCACGTGTAAAAACTTTTTTAGGCTGGCTAGACAAGAGCTCTAGAATATGGTATTCACGACTGGTTAGAGGAACGCGTTCACCATTAATGTAAATGCTTTTTTCCTGCAAGTAAAATGTCATTGTAGAAAATTCACGTTTAAATTCTTGAAAGTCTTTTTTTGCCTGCTTAAAGCGTTCTTCCCTTTTTAAATGTGCTTCCACTTTTGCGACTAGTTGTTTAATACTAAATGGTTTGGTGATGTAGTCATCGCCGCCGAGTTTGAGACCAGAAATGATATCTTCTTCGCTATCTTTAGCACTAACAAAGATAATTGGTGTTGCAATACGATGGCGAATTTCTTGGCAAAGAGCCATACCATCCACATTTGGCATCATAACATCGAGTAAAATTAAGTCAAATCCCATAAAATCATTGATATCAATAGGAGAGTTTACTACTTGATAAGTTGTTACAGCATAATTTTGCATTTCAAAAATATTAGTCATTAGTTTTAAAATCTCAAAATCGTCGTCCACAACTAAAATTTTGTACACTTTTGTCACCTCAATTGTATTTGTTTCTATTTTACTATAAGAAACATGATTTCACTCATTTTTATTGCGTTTAAGTGTTAAAACGGCTATAACATCTAACATCAGTATCAAAGCTAACAAGATGAAAATGGTCTTAATCATTAGCTTTTTTTCAGGCATTAAGATAGCATTAACTGGCAAAATGATAGGAATCCAGAAATTGCCCACAAAAGCATGATTTGAAGCAAAAATGATAAAAAGACACTCCACGAATGAGATAATGAGATTAAGACCTTTTCCTGCCCATAAGCTAAGTAAATGATGAAAATGATTGAGAAAGACAAGTAAAAGCCAAGTCAAGCTTCCTGAATAAAAGGCATAAGAGACATCATTGATCACATATCCAATGTTCCCCCATAAAATAAGACAAGGCAGAATAACAATAAGATCACGCGCTAACAACTTAAGCAACCAGATTTTAGCTCTATTGTGACTACTGTTGATATTTTGGCAGTGATTAGCTTGTTCTTCTTGCTCTATTGTTAGCAGCGAGACAATAGTAAGCATTAAACAATAAGCTAGCATGGGTAAAAAGGTCATCGCCTCTAGGGCGTAGGAGGTTTGATGATTTGATAAATAAACTGGTATGGTTAACCATTCTAAAGCAAATAAGCCAATCATCAGGTATAAAATAGCCGAATTTTTTAATTTTAAGAACTCGCTTTTTAAAATCTTAACCACGTTTTTTCTCCTTTAGTGCTTTGATGAAGATAAGAAATAAAAGGACGGATAAACTGATTGCTACAATGCATAGTCCTACAGGATGAGGGTGATTTAGTACTTCTACTTCTCCAGAAGGTTTTAAGTGGAGAAGAGCTTGGGCGATTTTATAATGATATGTGTAGGGAAATAAATACCAAAAAGACGTTTGTGCTAAAAATGGCGCAACGAGCAAACATAAAAAAGAATTTAGAACGAAGACCAAATAACAATTAATCCATTTTGAAAGGTAAAATAAGAGAGGGACATTCCATGCAGAAGCGATAAGCATCAATAATAGTACCCAAGCGTCACGAAAAAAGTGGACAGTCATCACACCGCAAAAAACAAATGAGACAAGATAAAGAAAAAGTAACAGAACACAACTTGCTAAAAATAGGTTTTTTAATGCCGTCATGACTTTTGCGACTTTGATTTTTCCAGTTAATTTACCTTGAAGTGTGTTTTGAAAATGTCCAGCTCCTTCTTCAGCTTTATAATCATAAACAAATAACAATCCTGCCAAAGTAAATAAAAACAATGTTTCCCACCAATAAATTGAAAAACTCTCTAGAATCGTTGGTCCGCAAAGCAAAAAAGCGATAAACAGAGAGATAAATGGTAAGACTAAACATAATTTAAAGTAAGCACCATGTTTTTGTTTTAGGCATTCTGATTGAAGTATTTTTCTCATTTTTCATAACCTCCATGGACAATAGAAAAGAAGAGTTTTTCTAAATCTTGTTTGTCTTGATTGGGCTGATTGTAATGAATTTTTCCTTGATGCAGGATAACAATATCATCTGCAATCTTACTAACTTCATGTAATTGGTGACTTGAGATGAGAATCGTCATTCCTTTTTGCTTGAGAGAGTTGATTAAATCTAAAAGTTCTTTGATACCATCTGGGTCTAAGCCGTTAGTTGGCTCGTCTAAAATCAGAAATTCTGGATTGGTAATGATTGCAATACCAAGTCCTAAACGTTGCTTCATTCCTAAAGAAAATTTGCCAGCTTTTTTGCGACCAGTATTTGCTAAACCAATTAAGTTCAAGGTTTTTCGTATGGTTTCATCTGGAATATCATAAAGCAGTGCTTTAGTTTTTAAATTATCAAAAGCTGATAAATTCATGTAAATAGCTGGTGACTCAATTAAAGCACCAAATTTTTTATCATCTTTTATCTCTTTACTCGTTTTTCCATCAAATAAAATTTCACCAGCACTCTGACTTTCTAAACCATAGAGTATTTTCATTAATGTAGATTTCCCAGCTCCATTGACTCCCAAAAGTCCACAAATCGAACCTGATTCGATGGTAAATGAAATATCATTTAAAACTTCCTTATCCTTGAAGACTTTCTTGATATGTTTAATTTGAATTTGCATGAGCTAACCTCCTTTTTTATCAAGGATACATTAGTTTTTTCAGAATTAGTTCAGAAAAAGAAAAAAGCTTGAGAAATTTCTCAAGCTTTTTCATTACATTAATTCATTGAAGTCCCAAACTTCTGTCCAACCTTCATAGAAATCAGGCTCGTGGCAAACCATTAGGACGCTACCCTTGTAGGCTTTAAGAGCACGTTTCAATTCTTCTTTAGCATCAACGTCTAAGTGGTTGGTTGGTTCGTCAAGTACTAGCACGTTGTTTTCACGGTTCATAAGCAGGCAAAAACGCACTTTTGCTTGTTCTCCACCAGAAAGTACTTGAATTTGACTTTCGATATGTTTTGATGTCAAACCACAGCGAGCAAGAGCAGCACGAACTTCTGCTTGGTTCAATGCAGGAAAGGCATCCCAGACAGCTTCAAGCGGTGTTTGACGATTACCAGCAGCGACTTCTTGTTCAAAGTAACCAAGTTCAATGTAATCACCACGTTCAACACTTCCTGAAATTGGCGGAATGATTCCTAGTAAGCTCTTAAGAAGTGTTGTTTTACCAATACCGTTGGCACCAATGATGGCAACTTTCTGATTACGTTCAAAAGTTAGGTTAAGTGGTTTTGTCAATGGACGATCGTAACCAATTTCCAAGTCTTGTGTTTGGAAGATAAAGCGACTTGGTGTACGTGATTCTTTGAATTCAAAGGATGGTTTTGGTTTTTCGGCTTGCAACTCAATGCGGTCCATCTTGTCCAATTTTTTCTGACGTGACATAGCCATATTACGTGTGGCAACACGCGCTTTGTTACGATTAACAAAGTCTTGCAAGTCAGCAATTTCTTTTTGTTGACGTTCGTAAGCAGCTTCAAGCTGTGCTTTTTTCATAGCATAAACGGCTTGGAAGTTATCATAGTCACCAGTGTAACGAACCAAATCGTGATTTTCCACGTGATAAACAATATTAATCACGTCATTTAAGAATGGAATATCGTGTGAAATCAAAACGAAGGCATTTTCATAGTTTTGAAGGTAACGTTTCAACCATTCAATGTGTTCAGCATCAAGGTAGTTTGTTGGTTCATCAAGAAGCAAAATATCAGGTTTTTCAAGCAAAAGTTTTGCTAAAAGAACTTTGGTACGTTGACCACCAGATAGTTCTGTGACGTCAGACTCCATGCCAAAATCCATAACACCAAGAGCGCGTGCAACTTCATCAATTTTGGCGTCCAAAGTGTAAAAATCGCGTAATTCTAGACGATCTTGCAACTCTCCTACTTCTTCCATCAGAGCATCCATATCTGCGCCTTCATCAGCCATAGACATGTAAATGTCATTGATACGTGCTTCTGTTTTGAAAAGCTCATCAAAAGCTGTACGTAAGACATCACGTACTGTCATCCCTGCTTCAAGTACAGTATGTTGGTCCAAGTAACCTGCAGTGACGTATTTTGACCACTCAACTTTTCCTTCATCAGGTTGTAAATGTCCAGTTACGATACTCATGAAAGTTGATTTTCCTTCACCGTTTGCTCCGACAAGACCAATATGCTCTCCTTTCAACAGACGGAAAGACACATCCTCAAAAATCGTACGCTCACCAAAGCCATGGCTTAAATGTTTAACTTCTAAAATACTCATCTCTTATATTCTTTCGTTTATTTTCTTTTTGAAAATAGCTGCGCAAACAGCCTATTTATAATAATCTTTTCAATTATAGCATGACTTTAAGCGCTAAAGCAATGACTTTAGCTGTTGAAAACGCAAACTAAAAAGCCTTTTTAAAAGGCTTCTGTGATTTAATCAGAGATAGGTTTAGCATGGCTTTTTTCTGGAATGAAGAATTGTTTTAAGATTGGGTATAAAATTGGCACAGAAATAATTGTGACAAGCGCTGAACCAAATGTTCCACCGATTTTAACTAAAGCTGTCAAAAAGGCTACTTGCAAATGAAGACCACCCACAAGACTGTTAATCAAAGTGTATTTAACAAGATTACTGATGATTTTTGTAATGGCAGCTACGATCCCAACAATGATCACATTGCGTGTTTTAGTATCAGAATGCAAAAGTTTTTCAAAAACAAAATGAAGAACTAAACAAACAATTAATGATTCTAAAATCGTAATCCAAACTTCCGCAGCATAGCCATTAAGCACATCGAACAAGCCTAGCCCGATAGATGCAACAAGTGCTGCAATTCTTGAACCAAATAGTAGAACCGCTATTACAACCAAGGCATTACCAAAATGAACAAACTGAGCACCCAGCGGAATACGTAAAAACTGAACACTGATAAAGATTAATGCTGAATAAAAACTAAGTTCAACCAGTTGACGTGTGGTAAGATTTTTCATGCTTTTTCCTCCATTAATTGTTTGATTTGTAAAGCTAAGTCTGGCAAATAAGGTTCATATGACAAGCCAAAACGCAAATCTCGCTTTAATGACAAAGTCCTTTGTAAGGTCTTATCGATAAAGTTTAGAGCAACTTTGGTAACATCATCTAGACTTAAGTCGTGAAAATAACCAGCCCCAAGAACTGCCGTTACTAAATCCCCTGTTCCAAAGAAATGATATGGATAGGCTTTCGAAAAATGATAAGTGATTTCTCCACTCTCGCTATCATAATGCGCTAATCCAACATTATCAGCTTCAAAAGAAACTCCGGTTAAGATAACGTGTTTATTATGAAGATGGGATAAACGCTCACAGAGTTGCTCAATATCAGTTCTATCATAAGTTTCACCAAGATAGGGATAATCGGCCAAAAGACAAGCTTCTGTTAAATTCGGCGTAATCACATCGGCATTTTTACAAAATTCTCG
Source organism: Streptococcus sp. KCJ4932 (assembly GCF_004352745.1). Classification (NCBI taxonomy): domain Bacteria; kingdom Bacillati; phylum Bacillota; class Bacilli; order Lactobacillales; family Streptococcaceae; genus Streptococcus; species Streptococcus sp. KCJ4932. Next base: position 35,718 of record NZ_SJWW01000017.1, read on the forward strand.
CATAGCTAGCACAAAATCTTGCTCATATCCAGCATACAGATGACCCTTATCAGCCATAATAGGATCAACAAAGCGTGGTAGCTTATGCTCACTAGCAAATTTAGCTAAGTCTTCTAACTGTATTTGATTCTTAAAATACCCTGTAATTAAACCATGACATGGGAAATCAAGCGTCTCCCATTGCTTGATGAAACCTTGTGTTGCTTGAGTTAAATCTGTAATAGCAATCCTATCAAATCCCCCCGTATGAGATGATAGCAAAACTGTTGGCATAGGAATGACTTCAATTTGACAAGTTGATAAAACGGGCAAAGCACTGGATAGCGCCACTTTTCCCACCCCAACAATATCATTTGCAACAATCACAGAACGTGTAATTTGATTCATAATAAACGACTTTCTAATCTCGCCTCAAAACCACATTCAATAACTTGAAAAGGTTTTAAATTAAGAGTTTAGAAATATTGTAAGAAAATTCAATTTATTATACAATAGGTATCATAAGAAACTGTATGGGGACAGATTATGCCTAGTAAATACCAAGAAATCTTAACAACTATCATCGACCAAATTGAAAATGGCAAATTGCAAAAAGGTGAACGTATTCCTTCCATTCGCCGTCTAAGCCAAAAATTCCACTGCAGTAAAGACACTGTTCAACGGGCTTTGCTAGAATTAAAGTTTAAAAACTACATTTATGCTGTTGAAAAAAGTGGTTATTATGTCCTTGAAGGAAAAAGCCAAAAGGAAACACCGCTGAATCTCAGTTTATCTGACTACAACAACATGGCTTATGAAGACTTTACAACGTGCCTAACAGAAACCCTTGTGAATCGTGAGAATTACCTCTTTAACTACTACTATCAGCAAGAAGGATTACAAGAATTAATCGATTCCTTGCAAGATTATCTTGAAAAGAGCGCTATTTACGCAAAAAAAGAAGACATTCTAGTTACTTCAGGGACCCAACAAGCCCTTTACATCCTTTCGCAGGTGACTTTTCCAAATCACAAGAAGACAATTCTTTTGGAACAGCCAACCTACCATCGAATGAATGATTTGGTTACTTCTCTAAAACTGCCTTATCAGACCATTGAACGTGATTTTGAAGGGATTGATTTAGCAAGGCTAGAAGAATTGTTTAAGACTGGTGATATCAAGTTTTTCTACACTATTTCACGCTTTTCAAATCCCCTTGGTTTATCGTATTCGACCAGTGAAAAGCAAAGGATTGTTGAATTGGCTGAACGCTACGATGTCTACATCATCGAGGATGATTACATGGGAGATTTTGCAAAATCAACGGATTTGCCTCTCCATTATTACGACACTTCTGGTCACGTTATTTACCTTAAGTCCTTTTCAATGACCATTTTTCCTGCTTTGCGTTTGGGGACCATCATCTTGCCACCGGCTTTAACAAAAGCTTTTCTTGACCATAAGAAAATGATTGACTATGATACCAACCTTATCATGCAAAAAGCGCTATCGCTTTATCTGGATAGCGGTTTGTTTGAAAAAAATCTGAATTACCTTAAGCAAGTTTTTCAAAAACAAAGGCAGAAAATTGATATCGTTCTTGCTGACTTTCCAAGGATTCAGCATTTCAGCAGCTCTCTTCAAGGATTGGTACTTGAACTTCCTAAGGACCAACACTTAGGTGACCTAAAATTCACTGATAAAATCAACTATCTGGAGGATAACTACCTTTCTTTGACAGAAAAACGATTCATTAAGCTTTCAAATAATCAGGATATTTTCAGCATTTTAAGAATGGTAAGTGAGCGATAAAATAAAAAGCCAGAGAAACAGAATCTCTGGCTTTTTATATCGTTAATAGGAAAATTAATAATCAGGACGCAAAACACCTTTGACGGTTTCTTTTGTTGCTTCCACATCTCCATCGATAACAACATCGATGATACGTTTAGCATCTTCTGGTGGACAGCAAACCAAAGGCAAACGTAATGGTCCAGTTTCAAATCCAAGATAATTAAGCACGGCTTTAACTGGTGCTGGACTTGGATATGAGAATAAAGCATTAACTTTTGGAATGAATTGACGTTGGATAGCTGCAGCTTTCTTGATATCGCTGTTTTCGATAGCTGTTAGCATTTCGTGCATTTCATCACCGTTAACATGAGAAGCAACAGAAATTACCCCATCAGCACCTAAATTCATAGCGTGGAAAGCATCACCATCTTCACCAGTATAAATCAAGAAATTATCTGGTTTGTGTTCGATAAGATAAGCCATGTTAGCAAGACTCGTACATTCTTTAACACCAATGATATTTGGGTGCTCTGCCAAACGTAACATTGTTTCTGGCGTCATTTCAACAACAACACGTCCAGGTATGTTATAAATAATGATTGGAAGGTCACTAGCATCAGCAATAGCTTTAAAGTGTTGATACATGCCTTCTTGTGATGGTTTGTTGTAGTATGGAACGATGGCAAGACCAGCAGCGAAACCACCAAATGCAGCAACTTCACGCGCAAATTCGATAGAATCGCGGGTATCATTGGTACCAACACCAGCAATTAATGGCACACGACCTTTAACAATCTTTTGCACTGCAGCAAAAAGTTCCAATTCTTCATCGTGTGTCAAAGTTGGACTTTCAGCAGTTGTTCCAGCAAGCAAAAGAGCATCTGTGTGATGTGCAAGCAAATGTTCAATTAATTTTGGTAGCGCGTCAAAGTTAATTGAACCGTCTTCGTTAAATGGGGTAATCATCGCGGTGATGATTTTAACATCTCTTAAATCTTCAATAGACATAACAATCTCCCTCTTTGTCTAAGAATTTATACCTGTTTGATTAAAAATGCTCAAATACCAGCTTCTAAAAGAAACTGGTTTGAGTTATTATTTGAGTTCGAATTTAAGCTCTTTAGTTGGGTGGACAAGACCGCGTTCGTGAAGTGTTTCAGCAATTTGAACAGAGTTCCATGCAGCACCTTTAAGAAGGTTATCAGAAACAACCCACATGTGAATACCATTTTCAACATCAAGGTCTTTACGGATACGTCCAACAAATGTTTCGCGTTTGCCCACAGCGTTAGCTGCTTGTGGGTAAACTTGGTTAGCAACATCATCTTCAAGGACAGCACCTGGGAAAGCTGCGATAGCTGCTTTCACTTCTTCGATTGGAGCTACTTCTTTTGTTTCGATGTAAACTGATTCTGAGTGTGAGAAAAGAACTGGCACACGAACACATGTTGCTGAAACTGGAAGTTCAGGCTCTTCCACGATTTTCTTAGTTTCGTTTGTCATTTTCATTTCTTCGTAAGTGTAGTCATTATCTGTGAAGACATCGATTTGTGCAAGAGCGTTAAATGCGATTGGGAAGTGTTTTTTATCACCACCACATGGCAAGATGTCAGCGTGAACGTCTTTTGGTTCAACACCATCATTAACAACTTCTTTGATTTCACGAAGTGTTTCATTGATAGCTGATTGACCAGCACCAGAAACGGCTTGGTAAGTAGAGACGATGATACGGCTCAAGCCCCATTTTTGACGAACGGGTTCCAAAGCAACCATCATTTGGATAGTTGAACAGTTTGGACAAGCAATGATACCATTGTGAGCATCTAAAGCGTGAGCATTGACTTCAGGTACGACAAGTGGCACATCTGGATTTTGACGGAAATAAGATGTGTTATCGACAACAACTGCTCCTGCTTTAACAGCGTATGGAGCGAATTTTGCAGAAACAGAACCACCTGCAGAGAAAAGAGCAATATCAACGCCTTCAAATGAATCTTCAGTTGTTAATTCAACAGTAACATCTTGTCCCTTATACTTCAAAACTTTCCCAGCAGAACGTGAAGATGACAAAAGACGTACTTTGTCAATAGGGAGTGTTGATTGTTCTAATTGTTGAATCATGCGAGTTCCAACGGCACCTGTGGCACCAACGACAGCGACTGTATAGCCCATTTCAATACCTCTTCCTGGAAAATAGTATACTATTCTCAATTTTCTAAAAATTTATAGTAGCTACATTATACAATTTTTTAACTCAAAAGAAAAGTCTGAATTTTATTTAATTTTAAAAATATTTTGACAACAAAAAAATCCCCACCAAAATTGGTAGGGATATGAGGCATTCAAAAATGAATGTGGCAAAAAGGTTCACACAGATTGCCAAAGTCCGCTCCTGCGTTTCTAGTCGAACTAGAATGACCTCCTCCTGCGCAAATAAACTCTCAAATCGAGTTAATTCGGCTCATCGCATGTTCCTAGTATACCATAGAAGGCAAGATTTGCAAATACTTTGTTTCTACATCAAGGGTGCGATGGTTTTGACCAGTAATCCAATGAGTTTTTCATGGGTTGGTCGACTATCAAGCGTCTCTTGAGTGACGCGTTTACTTTTTCGCATGGTTTGAATGCAATCATCATAAATATCTCGAATAGCATCAACTTTATACATATAAGTTGCACATTCAAAATGGTGATATAAACTACGATAGTCAAGGTTAATCGTTCCGACTACTGCTTTGCTGTCATCGCTGATAAAGACTTTAGCATGGACAAATCCTGGTGTGTAGAGATAGATTTTAACACCTGAGCGCATGAGTTTGCTAAAGTAAGTTTTTGCCAGCATATATGGGACTTTTTTATCTGGAATTCCAGGCATGATAATTCGCACATCTACACCACGTTCCGCGGCAAAACAAAGCGCATGCTCCATTTCGCTATCAAGAATGAGATAAGGTGTCATGATGTAGACGTATTCTCTGGCGTGGTTAAGAATATCAATATAAACATTCTCACCAATTTTATCGGTATCAAGTGGCGAATCACCATATGGAATAACATAACCATTTGCTTTTCGTTTTTTATTATGCTTAGCAAGGTAAGGTTTGACAACCATTTGTCTTTCGGTGATTGACCACATTTGTAAGAACAGTACTAAGAAACTATCAACTGCCTCACCCTCAAGCATCAGAGCAGTGTCTTTCCAATGACCAAAACGATTGATTTTGTTAATATACTCGTCAGCTAAGTTCACTCCGCCGGTGAAACCTACTTTACCATCAATCACAATGATTTTTCGGTGATCACGGTAATTGTAATAAGTTGAGATAAAAGGTGAAATTGGTGAAAAAGCTTTGGCTTTGATACCAATTTTCTCTAAGCGTTGTGTGTAATCAAAAGATAAGGTTGAAAATTCAATCATGCCATCGTAGAGGACACGAACTTCCACTCCTTCCCTGACTTTTTGCTCTAGAATTCGTAGAATTTCACCCCACATCTTACCTTCTGCAATGATGAAAAATTCCATGAAAATGTATTCTTCAGCCTTGAGCAATTGTTTTTTTAGTTCTTCGAAAAACTTTTCTCCACTTGGGAAATAAGTCACTTCGGTATTTTGATAAGCTGGAAAGTCACCGCGACTACGGTCAAAATACTGAACCAGATGATAGGTCGTCGACGTATTACTTTTCAAAACTCTCAATGTTTCCAAATTATCTTGCAAATATTGGCTGCTAGCATCAACCAAATGGTTCATTCGAAGTTTGAGACCGCGATAACCCCAATCAAGCTTGGTATAAATGAGAAAAAGTGACCCTAACAAAGGTGCAATCATTACCAGAATAAGCCAAGTCACACGTGATAGAGCGTCCATTTCACTGTTTACAAGATATAATACAGTTGCAATGGCAAGAGCACGTTCAATTATAGCGACCCAAATACGATAGTGATCTAGCCAAGCAAATGATGCAATGATGAACAAAAGTTGCAAGATCAACAAGATAGAAATGACAGTTGTCCGACTAAAAATTCCTCGAAGAAAACTGCGTCGGCTTTTATCTAATAAGCGTAATGCTTTGATTTTATTAGTGCTTTTATTGTCGATAATCATAACCTCCACATCATTTTTTCTTCATTTACTTCTATTATATCATACTTTACTGGCTGCTTTTTTCTGGAAAAATAGAAAAAGCCGGCAAAAGCCGACCTTTTAGTGGTAAGTTTATTAGAACAATCCGATAGCTGTTCCATCTTCAGCAACGTCCATGTTAAGCGCTGCTGGTTTTTTAGGAAGTCCTGGCATTGTCATCACATCACCAGTCAAAGCAACGATGAATCCAGCACCAGTTTTTGGAACGAATTCACGAATTGTGATATCAAAGCCTTCTGGTGCTCCAAGAAGTGTTGGATTGTCAGAGAAGCTATATTGTGTTTTAGCCATACATACTGGCAATTTGTCCCAACCAAATTGAGCAAATTGTTTCAATTGGTTTTTAGCTTTTTTGCCGAAGATAACTTTGTTACCGCCGTAGATTTCAGTAACGATTTTAGTGACTTTTTCTTCAAGTGAATCGTCATCAGAGTAAAGACGTTTGTAGTTGGCATTGCCATTTTCAACAGCATTAACAACGGCTTTAGCAAGGTCAACCCCACCGTCAGCACCATTTGCCCAAACACTTGCAAGTTCAACTGGTACATCAATTTCAGCACAAAGTTCTTTAAGGGTAGCGATTTCTGCTTCTGTATCAGCTACAAATTCATTGATAGCAACAACTGCTGGAACACCAAATTTACGGACGTTTTCAACGTGACGTTTAAGGTTAGCAAATCCAGCACGAACAGCTTCAACATTTTCTTCACCAAGATCAGTCTTAGCTACGCCACCATGCATTTTAAGGGCACGAATTGTAGCGACGATAATCACAGCATCTGGTGTTGTTGGAAGATTTGGTGTTTTAATATCAAGGAATTTTTCAGCACCAAGGTCAGCACCAAAACCAGCTTCTGTAATTGTGTAATCAGCTAAGTGAAGAGCTGTTGTTGTTGCGAGAACAGAGTTACAACCGTGTGCGATATTGGCAAATGGTCCACCATGAACGAAGGCTGGTGTTCCATAGATAGTTTGAACAAGGTTTGGTTTGATAGCATCTTTAAGGATAAGTGTCAAAGCACCTTCTACTTTAAGGTCACGCACGTAAACTGGTGTACGGTCGTAACGGTAAGCAACAACGATATTTGCCAAACGTTCTTTTAAGTCTTTAATATCTGTTGCCAAGCACAAGATAGCCATGATTTCTGAAGCAACTGTGATATCAAAACCATCTTCGCGAGGAATACCATTAACTGGGCTACCAAGACCAACAGTGACATGACGAAGAGCGCGGTCATTAAGGTCGACAACGCGTTTCCAAATGATACGACGTTGGTCGATACCTAATTCGTTTCCTTGGTGCATGTGGTTATCGATAATTGCTGAAAGGGCATTATTTGCAGTTGTGATAGCATGCATATCACCTGTGAAATGAAGGTTGATATCTTCCATTGGAAGAACTTGAGCGTAACCACCACCTGCGGCACCACCTTTAATCCCCATAACAGGACCAAGTGATGGTTCACGAAGAGCAAGCATTGTTTTTTTGCCGATTTTATTCAACGCATCAGCAAGACCGATAGACATTGTTGATTTTCCTTCACCAGCTGGTGTTGGGTTGATAGCTGTGACAAGGACAAGTTTACCAGGTTTGTTTTCTTGAACAGATTTGATTTTATCAAAAGATAATTTTGCTTTATATTTACCATAGAGTTCAATATCATCAAATGTGATACCAACTTTTTCAACAACTTCTGTGATTGGTTTAAGCTCAACGCTTTGTGCAATTTCGATATCTGATTTCACGGGGACTCTCCTCTGATATTTTTTGATTGATAAAAACATTATAACACACTTTTTCAAAAACGCACGATATTTATTAAAATAATTATTATTGTTCGTGTTTTATCGTTGTGAAACAACTTTTTTTATTAATTGTTATAGTTATTTACTATAACAAGGAACGTTTTTAAAATCCTTGAAATAACAGAATTCGTTAGCAATTGTTCGTTTTGAAAACCATTGAAATCAATTATTTCATTCTTCAAACTTCTCAGGAGAAAAGGTTGTTATTGTTCGTTTTTAGGTAAATATTTGTGAAAAATAGGCACTTTCTAAATTAAAAGTGTGTCAAACAATTTACGAAAAAAATGTTTTTGTGTAAAATAAGGCTATGAAAATTTTAATAACATCCGGTGGAACAACCGAGAAGATAGATTCTGTGCGTGGCATTACTAACCACGCTACTGGAACTTTAGGAAAATACATTGCAGAAGCATTTTTAGAAAAAGGGTACCACGTAACTTTGGTTACAACTAAAGAAGCTGTTAAACCAGTAGACCATCCGTTACTAACAGTACATACTATTACGAATGTTGATAGTTTGCTAAGTACGCTTGAGCCGCTCGTCAAAACGCATGATGTCTTTATTCATAGCATGGCGGTGTCTGATTATACGCCTGTTTATATGACAGATCTTAATGAAGTTGAACAAGCTGAACACGTTTCGGATTTGCTAAATCGTCAAAATACAGAATCTAAGATTTCTTCTAAGGAAGACTACCAAGTGCTTTTTTTGAAGAAAACGCCAAAAGTGATTTATTTAGTGAAAACTTGGAATCCTGATATCTGCCTAATTGGCTTTAAATTGTTGGTTAATGTCGGCAAAGACGAGCTTTTTGCTGTTGCGCGTGAAAGTTTACAAAAAAATAAAGCACGCTATATTCTTGCCAATGATTTAACAGAGATTAAGGGAGATAAGCACCATGCTTATTTGCTAGATGAGTCTCATGTCTATGAAGCGGACACTAAAAAAGCTATTGCAAACTTGATTTTTGAAAGGGTGACAAATCATGTCTAAAAGTATTTTATTAGCTGTTTCTGGTAGTATTTCTGCCTACAAAGCGGCTGATTTAACTAATCGATTAACGAAACTTGGCTATGATGTTCATGTTTTAATGACCAAGGCAGCTACTGATTTTATCACGCCACTGACGCTTCAGGTCTTGTCAAAAAATACTGTTCATCTTGATGTTATGACCGAAGAGGATCCTAAGAGCGTTAATCATATCGAATTAGCTAAAAAAGCTGATTTATTTATCCTTGCCCCTGCTTCTGCTAATACTTTAGCAAAATTAGCACACGGTTTAGCTGATAATATGGTTACAGCTACTGCTCTTGCTTTGCCAGCTGAAACACCTAAATTAATTGCGCCAGCCATGAACACAAAAATGTATGAAAATCCCTTAACGCAGCGTAATTTATCGATCTTAAAAGAGGTTGGATATGAGGAAATTGAGCCACGCTCAAGCCTTTTAGCTTGTGGAGATCTTGGTCGCGGTGCGCTGGCTGAACTTGACACAATTATCGAGCGTATCGAAAAACGTCTATAATTTTTACCCTTGTCAAGACACCTGTAAATTTGTATAATGTATTGGGCTTTCAAAAGAAAAGCCAAAAAAGTCATCTCTTAGGAGGAGTTATGAAAAACAGTAAAGCAGCAAGTAATATTGCCACAGTTGCGATTTTCTTTGCTATCATGCTTGTTATTAATTTCTTAACAAGCCTTGTCTTTAACCTTTGGCCTGTGCCAATCAAGCCGACACTTATTCACGTTCCAGTAATCATTGCATCTATTGTTTACGGACCACGAATCGGTGCTACGCTTGGTGCTTTAATGGGAGTTATCAGTGTAACAGTGAACACTTTGACTCTTCTACCAACAAGTTACCTCTTCTCTCCATTTGTTGAAAATGGTAATCTTTCTTCATTAATTGTTGCCATGGTACCTCGTATTCTGATTGGTATCACACCATATTTTGTTTACAAATGGCTTCATAATAGATTTGGTATCATTGTCGCTGGTGCTATTGGTTCTATGACAAATACAATTTTTGTTTTAGGTGGTATTTTCTTCCTCTTTGCAAATGTGTATAGTGGAGATATCAAAGCACTACTTGCGGTTGTCTTTGGTACAAATGCGATTGCGGAGATGATTATTTCAGCTATTTTAACGCTTGCAATTGTTCCAAAATTACAGAAAATCAGAGCATAAATAATGAAAATCACGGGAAAACCGTGGTTTTTTTAGTCACATGAAGTTAAAAAATTGGTTAATTTTTACCTTACACAAACGTTTGCGTAACTAGACAAAAGTACTCAAAAAGCTTGATTTAACAATATTTTCACTAATATTAAATTTTTACTAGAAATAATTTTCGCAAAGTGGTATAATGAAAGCGTTTATAAGAACATATAAAGGAGTTCCATTAATGACTTACACTGAAAACTATCAAAAATGGCTCGATTTTGCGGGGCTTCCCGATTATCTCCGTGAAGAATTGTTAGCCATGGACGAAAAGACAAAAGAAGATGCTTTCTACACAAACCTTGAGTTTGGTACAGCAGGTATGCGTGGTGTTATCGGCGCTGGTACTAACCGTATCAACGTTTACGTTGTTCGCCAAGCTACTGAAGGTCTTGCAAAACTTATCGAAACAAAAGGTGAAGATGTTAAAAAACGTGGTGTTGCTATCGCCTACGACTCACGTCACTTCTCACCTGAATTTGCTTTTGAATCTGCTCAAGTTTTAGCAAAACATGGCATTAAAGCATATGTTTTTGAATCACTTCGCCCAACTCCAGAATTGTCATTTGCTGTTCGTCACCTTGGTACTTTTGCAGGTATCATGGTTACTGCAAGTCACAACCCTGCTCCATTTAACGGATACAAAGTTTATGGTGAAGATGGTGGACAAATGCCACCTGCTGATGCTGATGCCTTGACTGACTTCATTCGTGCTATCGATGATCCATTTGCCATCGAATTAGCTGATCTTGAAGAAAGCAAAGCTTCTGGTCTTATTGAAGTTATCGGTGAAAATGTCGATGCTGAATACCTTAAAGAAGTTAAAGACGTTAACATCAACCAAAAATTGATTGATGAATACGGTAAAGACATGAAGATTGTCTACACTCCACTTCACGGTACTGGTGAAATGCTTGCTCGTCGTGCTCTTGCACAAGCTGGTTTTGAATCTGTACAAGTTGTTGAAGCTCAAGCTGTTCCAGACCCAGACTTCTCAACTGTAAAATCTCCAAACCCAGAAAATCAAGAAGCATTTGCTCTTGCTGAAGAACTTGGACGCAAAGTTGATGCTGACGTTCTTGTTGCAACTGACCCAGATGCTGACCGTCTTGGTGTTGAAATTCGTCAAGCTGACGGTTCATACCGTAACCTTTCTGGTAACCAAATCGGTGCTATCATTGCTAAATACATTCTTGAAGCACATAAAACAGCTGGAACTCTTCCAGAAAATGCAGCTTTGGCAAAATCAATCGTATCAACTGAATTGGTAACTAAAATCGCTGAAAGCTACGGCGCTAAAATGTTTAACGTCTTGACTGGTTTCAAATTCATCGCAGAAAAAATTCAAGAATTTGAAGAAAAACACAACCACACTTATATGTTTGGTTTCGAAGAAAGCTTCGGTTACCTTATCAAACCATTCGTACGTGATAAAGATGCCGTTCAAGCTGTTCTTATCGTAGCTGAAATTGCTGCTTACTACCGTTCACGTGGTTTAACACTTGCTGATGGTATCGAAGAAATCTACAAAGAATACGGATACTTCGCAGAAAAAACTATCTCAGTAACACTTAGTGGTGTTGACGGTGCTGCAGAAATCAAGAAAATCATGGATAAATTCCGTGACAACGCTCCAGTTCAATTCAACTCAACTGATGTTGTTAAAACTGAAGACTTCTTAGCACAAACAGCTACTAGCGCTGCTGGCGTTGAAAAATTGACAACTCCACCAAGCAACGTTTTGAAATACACACTTGCTGATGATTCTTGGATTGCTGTTCGTCCTTCAGGTACAGAACCAAAAATCAAATTCTACTTCGCAACAGTTGGTTCTGACTTAGCTGATGCTGAAGCTAAAATTGCTAACATCGAAAAAGAAATTAACGCATTTGTTAAATAATTTTAGTTAGATATTCTAAAACTCCTTCTATTCTAGAAGGAGTTTTTTTACGTATTTAGATTAGATCCTTTAATATAAAAAGGTAAATTATCAATCGTTTTACATAAATATATTTATAT
>NZ_SJWW01000018.1:0-40127 GCF_004352745.1 Streptococcus sp. KCJ4932
CGTCGTAATGACTTCCGCAATGACGGTTTTTGTACTCTCAAGATTTAAGTAACCGTAAAACATTCATTTTTACAATAATCATCAGGCAGTGGTTTTTGTACTCTCAAGATTTAAGTAACCGTAAAACATTACAGGTTGAAAGGAAAAGTTATGGCTGGTTTTTGTACTCTCAAGATTTAAGTAACCGTAAAACAACTGCGTCGTAATGACTTCCGCAATGACGGTTTTTGTACTCTCAAGATTTAAGTAACCGTAAAACATTCATTTTTACAATAATCATCAGGCAGTGGTTTTTGTACTCTCAAGATTTAAGTAACCGTAAAACCTTGACCGTGAACGTATAGGACGCTCGGTAGTTTTTGTACTCTCAAGATTTAAGTAACCGTAAAACATGTCTAACTTATACTTACCCTTATCGATAGTTTTTGTACTCTCAAGATTTAAGTAACCGTAAAACTCAGGCATTCGCTTGTGGTTATGACAACGGGTTTTTGTACTCTCAAGATTTAAGTAACCGTAAAACGAAGAAGGAGTGTTCTAACCACCTCCAAACGTTTTTGTACTCTCAAGATTTAAGTAACCGTAAAACTTCAGCTTTGCAAACTGCAATGAAGGAAGAGTTTTTGTACTCTCAAGATTTAAGTAACCGTAAAACAGGATGCATACGTCAATTACGAAATCAAGCGTTTTTGTACTCTCAAGATTTAAGTAACCGTAAAACCTAAGTCTACCGCGCCACCTCCAAGAGACCGTTTTTGTACTCTCAAGATTTAAGTAACCGTAAAACATGGTGGTCTTGTTAAAAGTAAGAAGACTGGTTTTTGTACTCTCAAGATTTAAGTAACCGTAAAACAAAATAGTTGTCTCCTCACATTGTAGCATGGTTTTTGTACTCTCAAGATTTAAGTAACCGTAAAACAAAATAAACATGGAACCTATTGAAGGAACTGTTTTTGTACTCTCAAGATTTAAGTAACCGTAAAACCAGATTGAATACATTGGAAAACAAATTTAAGTTTTTGTACTCTCAAGATTTAAGTAACCGTAAAACTCCAAGTAATACGTTCACGTTTTTCGACAGGTTTTTGTACTCTCAAGATTTAAGTAACCGTAAAACCATTTGCGAACGAAGTTTACATCGTAGCTTGTTTTTGTACTCTCAAGATTTAAGTAACCGTAAAACAAAATTAAAATGAAAAACTTTGATATTTACGTTTTTGTACTCTCAAGATTTAAGTAACCGTAAAACCTGCTTCTGTAGCTTTAGGTAATATTGCGTTTTTGTACTCTCAAGATTTAAGTAACCGTAAAACGTCCTGGCTTCATATTTCACAAGTTGACCGGTTTTTGTACTCTCAAGATTTAAGTAACCGTAAAACTTTGGTTTCCATTTATATTGATAAATTTCAGTTTTTGTACTCTCAAGATTAAAAACCACTAAAACACCAAAACCACCTAGAAATTTCCAGGTGGTTTTTCCTATATGGGTCATAGGTTTGCTAGGTTAGATTGGCTTAGTCATTCAGATGGTCGATGGCATACTGAGCTTCTTCGGTGGTGAATTTTGCGCCGTGTTCAGAAGTGAGTTGTTCGTAGATTTCATCTGATGACAAGTCTAGTGTTTTCTTATAACTTTTTGCTTTTTCCAAGGCAGCTTTCTTATAGTCTAATTTGGCATGGTCAATAGCGTACTGAGCTTGCTCAGCAGTGAATTTATCGCCATTTTCGTTAGACAATTGGTCGTAGATGCCTTGTTTTGACATGTGCATAATCTTGTAATAGCTCTTTGCTCTTTTTAGTGCAGCCTTTTTGTAATTAGCTTTCAAATGGTCAACGGCATATTGAGCATCTTTGGCAGAATATTTTTCAACATCTGATGTCAATTGGTCGTAAATGCCTAATTTTGACATGTTCATGAGCTTGTAGTACTTTTCAGCCTTGCTTAGAGCTTTTTTCTGGCTACTAGTCGCTGCAGCGTAGACGACATGGGGTTGCGAGACAAGTGGTGGACTTGTTACGAAAAAACTAGACATTCCTAATAGTGCCGTAGCACAGGCAATAATCATTGTTCTCTTTTTCATGATGTTCTCCTTATCAACGGTTAAGTGTGTGAGATAGGATAATACAGTTTAAAATGAAGTGTGGAAGTAAGTTATTTGTCTAATTTTCACTTAAATGATAGCGCTTTATTTACAAAATGTAAAGAAATTTGAGGCTCTTTTTAATAAGTGATTTTCCTTGCTTTTATCGCTTGTTACAAACTTTTTATAGCACCCAAGGTGTTTATTTGTTATAATAGAAATAATGAATAATTGTATAGGATTATAGGATAGATGGATATTCAAGAATTAAAAAAACGACAAGAAAAGATTCGCAATTTCTCAATTATTGCGCATATTGACCACGGGAAGTCAACTTTGGCTGACCGTATTTTGGAAAAGACTGAAACAGTTTCTAGTCGTGAAATGCAAGCTCAACTCTTGGATAGCATGGATTTGGAGCGTGAACGTGGTATCACAATCAAATTGAATGCTATCGAGTTGAACTACACAGCTAAAGACGGTGAAACTTACATTTTCCACTTGATTGATACACCGGGGCACGTTGACTTTTCATACGAAGTGTCACGTTCTCTAGCGGCATGTGAAGGGGCAATTTTGGTTGTCGATGCGGCACAAGGTATTGAAGCTCAAACTCTTGCTAATGTGTATTTAGCCCTTGATAATGATTTGGAAATCTTGCCAGTCATTAACAAGATTGACTTGCCAGCAGCTGACCCTGAACGTGTACGTCAAGAAATCGAAGATGTTATCGGACTTGATGCGTCAGAAGCAGTACTTGCCTCAGCTAAAGCTGGTATCGGGATTGAAGAAATCCTTGAACAAATCGTTGAGTACGTGCCAGCGCCAGCAGGAGATGTTGAAGCACCACTTCAAGCGCTTATCTTTGACTCTGTTTACGATGCTTATCGTGGAGTTATCCTTCAAGTACGTATCGTCAATGGTATGGTGAAACCTGGAGATACTATTCAATTGATGTCAAATGGCAAAACATTTGATGTTACAGAAGTTGGTATTTTCACACCAAAAGCAGTTGGACGTGATTTCCTAGCAACTGGTGACGTTGGTTATATCGCAGCTTCAATTAAGACAGTTGCAGATACTCGTGTGGGTGATACAGTTACGCTTGCGGATAATCCAGCAGCAGAACCACTTCATGGTTACAAACAAATGAATCCGATGGTCTTTGCTGGTCTTTACCCAATCGAATCAAATAAATACAATGACCTTCGTGAAGCACTTGAAAAACTTCAATTGAACGATGCTAGTCTTCAATTCGAGCCAGAAACATCACAAGCTCTTGGATTTGGTTTCCGCTGTGGTTTCTTGGGACTTCTTCACATGGACGTTATCCAAGAACGTTTGGAACGTGAGTTTAACATTGACTTGATCATGACAGCACCATCTGTTGTATACCATGTCAATACGACTGATGGAGACATGCTTGAAGTGTCAAATCCATCTGAGTTCCCAGACCCAACTAAGGTTGCAAGTATCGAAGAACCATATGTTAAAGCACAAATCATGGTTCCGCAAGAATTTGTTGGAGCGGTTATGGAACTTGCGCAACGCAAACGTGGTGATTTTGTGACAATGGATTACATCGATGAAAATCGTGTTAATGTCATTTACCAAATTCCGCTTGCTGAAATTGTCTTTGATTTCTTTGATAAATTGAAATCATCAACACGTGGATATGCTAGCTTTGATTACGAAATTTCAGAATACCGTAAATCTAAATTGGTTAAAATGGATATTCTCCTTAACGGTGATAAAGTCGATGCCCTTAGCTTCATTGTTCACAATGAATTTGCCTATGAACGTGGTAAATTAATCGTTGAAAAATTGAAGAAAATCATTCCACGTCAACAATTCGAAGTGCCAATTCAAGCGGCTATCGGTCAAAAAATCGTGGCTCGTTCAGATATTAAAGCCCTTCGTAAAAACGTTTTGGCGAAATGTTATGGTGGTGACGTTTCTCGTAAACGTAAATTGCTTGAAAAACAAAAAGCAGGTAAAAAACGTATGAAAGCTATCGGTTCTGTTGAAGTGCCACAAGAAGCCTTCTTGTCAGTTCTTTCAATGGATGACGAAAGCAGCAAAAAATAAAACATAAACAGCTGAAAGAATTTCTTTCAGTTGTTTTTCTTGTAAATTTTGACCATAAAAATCGTAAAAAGAGAATTATTAGAGAGTTGTGCAAATTTTCAGTATTTTTATGGTACAATAGAATTAAAACTAAACCGTGGGAGAGTTGTATGAAATTATTGACAAATGTGTCACAGTTACAAGGAACTTTGCGTGTTCCTGGCGATAAATCTATCAGTCACCGTTCAATCATGTTCGGAAGTCTTGCTAAGGGGAAAACAACTGTTCGCGATATTTTGCGTGGTGAAGATGTTTTGTCAACCATGCAAGTTTTTCGTGATTTAGGGGTTGATATCCAAGATGATGGTGACCTTGTTACCATTACTGGTGTTGGTTTTGATGGGCTTAAAGCACCTCAAAATAAACTTGATATGGGAAATTCAGGGACATCAATTCGCTTGATTTCAGGTGTTTTGGCTGGGCAAGATTTCACTGTTGAGATGTTTGGAGATGATAGTTTGTCAAAACGTCCGATGGACCGTGTGACGATTCCACTTCGTCAAATGGGGGTAGAGGTTTCTGGTCAGACTGAGCGTGATTTACCACCGCTTGTCATGCACGGAAGTAAGAACCTTAAGCCAATTCATTATCAACTTCCTGTGGCTTCTGCTCAGGTAAAATCAGCTCTTATCTTTGCGGCTTTGCAAGCTGACGGTGAATCAGTCATCATTGAAAAAGAAAAGACACGTAATCACACCGAAGACATGATTGTCCAATTTGGCGGAAAAATTGATGTCAATGGCAAAGAAATCCGCATCAAAGGTGGTCAAGAATTTACTGGTCAAGATGTGGTCGTTCCAGGTGATATTTCTTCAGCAGCTTTCTGGCTAGTAGCAGGGCTTATTGTTCCAAATGCTAAAGTGGTGCTTGAAAATGTCGGAATCAATGAAACACGTACAGGTATTTTAGATGTCATTGAAGCAATGGGTGGAAAAATGACTATTTCAGATGTTGATGACGTTGCCAAATCAGCAACAATTACGGTTGAAACATCTGAACTTCACGGAACTGAAATTGGTGGTGAAATCATTCCACGCTTGATTGATGAATTGCCGATTATTGCGCTTCTTGCTACACAAGCAAATGGCACAACAGTCATTCGTGATGCAGAAGAATTAAAAGTTAAAGAAACAGACCGTATTCAGGTAGTTGCGGATGCTCTTAACGCTATGGGAGCTGACATCACACCAACAGATGACGGTATGATTATCAAAGGAAAAACACCGCTTCATGGTGCTAAAATCAATACCTTCGGTGACCACCGTATCGGTATGATGGCGGCAATTGCTGCGCTTTTGGTGTCAGAGGGTGATGTTGAGTTAGAGCGCGCAGAAGCAATCAACACAAGCTACCCAAGCTTCTTTAGTGATTTGGAGGTCTTGTCACATGGCTAGAATTATTATTGGATTTATGGGATCTGGAAAATCAACCATTTCCTCACTTTTAGATAAAGATTATATCGACATGGATGCTTTGATTACAGAGCGTATTGGCATGTCAATTGCGGACTTTTTTGAAAAAGAAGGCGAAGCAAAATTCCGTGAGATTGAATCACAGGTCTTAGCTGAATTGGCGAATTCTGACCACGTCATTTCAACTGGTGGTGGAGTTGTGATTAATCCGATTAATCGTAAAATTTTAGCAAAAAATCCTGAAACGATTTATCTTAAAGCTGATTTTGACACGCTTTATGATCGTATTAAAAATGATACAAAGAATGTCCGTCCTTTATTTGTTAATAATAGTAAAGAAGATTTCAAAGCTATCTTTGATGGACGTCAAGAGATGTATGAGGCTGCAGCCAATCGTATTATCGAAGTTGCTGGAAAAACACCGGAAGAAATTATTGAGGAAATTGGATGAAAGTTGGCTATTTAGGACCGAATGGTTCTTTTACGCACAATGTTGCTGTTAAGGCATTCCCAGAAGCTGATAGGGTGCCTTTTGCAAATATCACAGAAGTGATTAAGTCTTACGAAGAAGGTCTAGTGGATTACGCCATTATTCCTGTTGAAAATTCCATTGAAGGGTCAGTTCATGAAACCTTGGACTACCTTTTTCATCAAGCAAAAATTGAAGCGGTTGCTGAAATGATTCAACCCATTAAGCAACAACTTTTAGCGACTTCGAAAGATAAGAAAATCGAAAAGATTTTCTCACATCCTCAGGCCATTGCTCAAGGGAAAAAATATATCAAAGCGCATTATCCGAATGCACAAATCGAGATGACAGCAAGCACGGCTTATGCAGCACGTTTTATTGCTGAAAACCCTGCTGAGCCATTTGCAGCGATTGCTCCAGTTGCTGCCGCAAAAGAATATGGCTTAGAGATTATCGCCAAAGACATCCAAGAAATGGATGAAAACTACACGCGCTTTTGGGTGCTTGGTCGAAAGAAATACGCTTTTAAATTGTTTAAGTGTCAACAAAAAGTGTCTCTTGCTTTGACTCTGCCAGATAATCTTCCAGGGGCACTTTATAAGGCTTTGTCTGTGTTTGCATGGCGCGGAATTAACTTGACTAAAATCGAAAGTCGTCCTTTGAAGACAGCTCTTGGAGAGTACTTTTTCATCGTTGATATTGATAATACCAATGAAGCTCTAGTCACTTTTGCGCTGGAAGAATTGCATTTGTTGGGGATTGATTATAAAATGCTCGGAAATTACGACGTTTACAAGTTATGATTTCGTTCTAATGTCTTTTTTTAGTATAATAATAGTATAGTCGTTTCGTTAAACTTGTACTGACTTTAGTATAGCTAGATTGAAAGAGTGGTATGAGATATGGCACAAGATAAATTAAGTCGACACGAAGAATTAAGATATGAGTACCTTTTGGGAAATTTAGAATATCTAAATCCGCAACAAAAGGAAGAATTTGGTTATCTCTATCATAAAAAGCAGATGAGTATGCAAGAGATGTCATCTGGATATCCTTCGTCTGCCAATAAAGAGCCAAATTATGAGCGTTATGACGATTATGGCGACTATTACGAGTATTATGATTACTACGATGACGACTATGACGATGATTATGATGCCTATGTGACTTATGATGAATACGACGATTATGATGATTATGATAATCAAGTCACTTCACAAGGTCTGCCGAAATACCCGAAGGAAAAAAAGTCACGTCCTTCAAAGCGAAAGAAAAAGGCAAAAAAGCAAACTTCTTATTTAGATTATTACGAAGGAATAGCACACGAAGAACCTAAGGTGACCAAAGCAAAGAAGCCCAAAAAGAAGAACCATAAAAAACGTTTTAAGCATTTTTTGCAATTTTGTGGTTTCTTAGTTGTTATCGTTATGATTGGCATGGTTTACATGTTTTATCATGGGGTTCACGAAGTTTCTAGTGGCGAGACGAATTATTCTGCTGCAGTGGTAGAACCTTTTAACGGTCAAGATAGTCATGACGGAACTAATATTTTGATTCTTGGTAGTGATAAGCGGATTTCGCAAGGCTCATCTGATGCTAGAACAGATACCATTATGGTTTTAAACATCGGCAACAAAGAAGGAAAAGTAAAGCTAGTTAGCTTTATGCGC
Organism: Streptococcus sp. KCJ4932; assembly: GCF_004352745.1. Taxonomy (NCBI): domain Bacteria; kingdom Bacillati; phylum Bacillota; class Bacilli; order Lactobacillales; family Streptococcaceae; genus Streptococcus; species Streptococcus sp. KCJ4932. Next base: position 7,760 of record NZ_SJWW01000018.1, read on the forward strand.
GATACTCTTGTCAATATTAACGGTGTCAGCTATAACGACTATGCTAATGACCAAAAGCTAAATGTGGCCTTTAACATTGGCGAACAAGATGATCGTCAAGGTGCTGAGTTCATGCGTAAAACTTTGAAGGATAATTTTGATATTAACGTCAAGTATTATGTCATGGTTGATTTTGAAACCTTCGCAGAAGCTATCAATACGCTCTTTCCAAAAGGCGTTGAGATAGATGCCAAGTTTGGTACGGTTGATGGTCAAGAGGTGTCATCAGTAGAAGTGCCAGATGACCTTAACATGCAAGCAGATGGTAGTGTCCCTAATCAGACCATTGAAGTTGGTCAACAACGTATGGATGGACGGACTTTGCTAAATTATGCGCGTTTTCGTAAGGATGATGACGGCGATTATGGTCGTACACAACGCCAGCAACAAGTCATCTCAGCAATCGTCAATCAAATTAAAGACCCTTCAAAACTTTTCACAGGCTCAGCAGCTATCGGTAAAATTTATGCCCTTACTTCAACCAATATTTCTTATCCATTTCTTGTTAAAGAAGGCTTGGGTGTGGTGACAAGTGGTCAAAAAGGAATTGAGCAAAAGACAGTTCCTGCAGAAGGCGACTGGACAGATGATTATGATATGTATGGCGGTCTTGGAATTGCCATTGATTTCAATAAATACCAAAAAGAGTTGAAGGACCTTGGGCTACGTTAATAATATGATATAATAGAGAGGCAGTTAAGCTTCTCTATTTTTTATAGGGAAGAAACCGAGAATAAGATATTACTGATGGCTTATATAAGTCAAGCATGAAAGGAAAATATGTTAGAAAAAAATAGCATTGTAGAGGTTGAAATCACAGATTTATCACACGAAGGAGCAGGGGTTGCCAAAGTTGATGGCTTCGTCTTTTTTGTTGAAAATGCTCTTCCAGGTGAAAAAATCAAGATGCGCGTCTTGAAAGTGAAGAAAAATATTGGTTTTGGTAAGGTTGAAGAATACCTCACCATTTCTGAACACCGTAACCAAGATTTGAATGTGGATTACTTGCGTACAGGAATCGCGGATTTTGGACATTTGGCTTACGCTGAACAATTGAAATTTAAACGCAAACAAGTTGCTGATAATTTGTATAAAACAGCTGGTATTTCAGATGTTGAAGTGGCTGAGACACTTGGAATGGAGCATCCATACGCCTATCGTAACAAAGCGCAAGTGCCAGTTCGCCGTGTTAATGGACAACTGGAAACTGGTTTCTTCCGCAAACATTCACACGATTTGATGCCAATTTCTGATTTTTACATTCAAAATAAAGAAATTGACCGTTTAATCAATTTCACACGTGATTTGCTTCGTCGTTTTGACCTTAAACCATACGATGAAAAAGAACAAACTGGTTTAATTCGTAACTTGGTGGTTCGTCGTGGACATTATTCTGGTGAGATGATGCTTGTCTTTGTCACAACACGTCCGAAAATTTTCCGCATCGAGCAAATCATCGAAAAAATTGTTGCAGAATTTCCAGCGGTAAAATCAATCGTCCAAAATATCAACGATAAAAACACCAATGCGATTTTTGGTAATGACTTTAGAACGCTTTATGGAAAAGATACGATTGTTGATAGCATGCTTGGTAATCAATATGAAATTTCAGCGCGTTCATTCTACCAAGTGAACACTGAAATGGCTGAAAAACTTTACCAAACTGCTATTGATTTTTCAGATTTGACGGCTGATGACATCGTGATTGATGCTTATTCTGGTATTGGAACTATCGGGCTTTCATTTGCCAAAAATGTTAAAGCAGTTTATGGTGTTGAAGTGATTGAAGAAGCGGTTGAAGATGCTAAACGCAATGCTGCACTTAATGGCATTACTAATGCGCATTATGTGGCTGATTCTGCAGAGCATGCCATGGCGACATGGAGCAAAAATGGTATCAAACCAAGCGTTATTTTGGTTGACCCACCACGTAAAGGCTTGACAGAAAACTTTATCAAAGCAAGCGTAGCCATGCAACCAGAAAAAGTCACTTACATCTCATGTAACCCAGCAACTATGGCGCGTGACATCAAACTTTACCAAGAACTTGGCTACAAACTCCAAAAAGTACAGCCGGTGGATTTGTTCCCGAACACGCACCATGTTGAGACAGTCTGTCTGCTGTCAAGAAAAGACAAATAAACAACTGAAAAACGTTGAAATCAAGGGATTCCGTGCGAAGGTCCATTATTGGTAACCTCCTGGAATCCTTTTTTAGTTGGTTTTGACAGTAGCTCTGTAGTCTGGTTGTAGGTAGGGTGGAGTTCAGAAACTACTTTTGAAGGTGTTGAGTGCATAGGACTATTGTAGATAAATTTAAAGGAGAGATTCCTAAGTTCAATTTAAACTTAAGAATCTCTCCTTTTATAGTGTTAAAAATAAATGTTGCTTACAAGAAGGCTAGTAGAAAAGGTCACAATTCTTGATGAGAAGATAGTAGTAACCCTTAAATCGGGAATGGAAATGGAAGTTGAAGCATAAAACAGATAAAGGCACCTTGCAGAAATGCAGGGTGTTTTTTCGTTCATAGTTTGTTAATGAAACACTTGCATCGGTATGATATAATGGTTAAGAGAACAGAAAACTTGAATTTGTGGAGATGATAAGATGGTCAATATTACAGATGTAAAACAGATTCTTCAACTCGCGATAGATGCCGAGATTAAAGTCTTTCTTGATGGTGGCTGGGGGGTAGATGCGTTGCTTGGACATCAGTCAAGAGTCCATAACGATATTGATATTTTTGTAGAAAAGAAAGATTATCAGAACTTTATAGAGATAATGAAAGCTAATGACTTTTATGAGATTAAGATGGAATATACAACATTGAACCATACTGTATGGAAAGATGCGAAAAACAGGATTGTTGATTTGCATTGTTTTGAATATACGGGCGAAGGTGAAATTCTTTATGAGGGGGATAACTTTCCGGTAGAAACTTTTTCTGGTAAAGGAAAAATTGAGGAGATAGAGGTTTCTTGTATTGAACCATATAGTCAAGTAATGTTCCATTTGGGATATGAATTTGATGAAAATGATGTACATGATGTGAAGCTATTGTGTGAGACATTTCATATCGAAATTCCAAATGAGTATAGATAACTGTAAATTCAAATTTGTAGAGGTTATATTGTGATAAGAGCAGTCAAGGAAAATGATTTATCTGCTGTTATGCAGATATGGCTTGATATAAACATTAAAGCACATAGTTTCATATCAAAGCACTATTGGATGGATAATTATGATATGGTAAAAAAGATTCTTCCACAAGCAGAAATATATGTGTATGAAAACAATGGCACAAAAGAAATAGAAGGCTTTATTGGATTGACAGATAATTATATTGCGGGATTATTCGTAAAAGAAGATATGCAGTCGAAAGGCATTGGGAAACAACTATTGAATTATGCAAAAGGCATTAAATCCAATATGTATTTGAGCGTTTATAATAAGAATATCCGTGCAATTCAATTTTATCAGAGAGAACAATTTGTAGTTCAATCAGAAAACACGGATGATAATACCAACGAAAAAGAGTTGGTTCTGGCTTGGAGCCGATAGACAAATTCCAATTTATAGGGATGAGAAATTGATTATTAAATTAGGGGGCAGTATAATATGGATATGTTTCCGACAACAGGGAGAGTTGATATGTTTCCGTCAACTAGCAAAAGGCTATGACATCAATCCTATAAACTCGACTCATGTTGAGGCAGTATCACTGCTTGTACGAGTTGCTGAAACAGCGAAGTAGAAGCAGATGTTCTGCCCATGCGATAGCTGTCGTAGAATGAGGAGTTAGCGACGAAATGAAACGGTAACGGCGAACCGCTGAATGTGTAAGCTTACTAGTTAAAAACGCAGAATAAGAGTTTAGCTTGCATTTGATTTTTAAGGTAAGCTGTTTATGAAGATTTTTAAGATTTATGAAGGGGGATTTTATGGGACTACTTGATTTTTTCAAGAAAAAGAAGAGGTTGACTTCTAGAGATGTTTTAGATGATGAAAGTTACATTAAAGAGATTCGTCATTGCAGTCAAGAAGCTTGGCATCAGTATGACGTTTTGTTAGCTGCTCGTGGTTATGGTTGGAAAGGCATGGTTGATTGGGCTAGTTATATGAGCAAGGCTGATTTAATGAATATTTCTACCATTACTTACAGTTCACTACCTGGTTCTAAAGAGATTGAATGTATCGAAAGTTTTCGTCAGAATGGAAATGATTTTTTTAAAATGCAAGAGTTGAAAGATGAACAATCAAGTTTGGCAGTCGGTGGAGAAAGTAAAACCTTAAAAGTACCAATAAAAATCGTTTGGTTTAATCAAACAAGGACATTAAGATTTTTTACGTTGTTTCTTGATGATGAAAAACTTATGGAGCGCTACATTGAAACAATGATTCGTAGAACATTTTTAACTGCGGACGCTATGAAATTAGCCAAAAGTGGCAGAATTGATTAGGAAGTTTTAAAAATACAATGAAACTCAAAGAAATAATTGATGATACTGAGAAACAAGATATAACACGTTTTATTTTAGAAGCTTTGCCTGAATGGTTTGGAATTTCTGAAGCGCGTGAGAACTACATCAAAGAAAGTGCAAAGTGCCCATTTATAGCTGCTTATGATAAAAAACACCCAGTTGGTTTTGTTTATTTGAAAGAAACTGGAAGAGATACAGTTGAGCTATTTGTAATGGGAGTTTTGAAAAAATATCACCGACAGGGTGTTGGAAAAACTCTTGTTTTGAAAGCTAAAGAGATTGCTACCGAAAAAGGTTACACTTTTCTTCAAGTCAAAACGGTTCAAATGGGAAAATACGATATTTATGATAGCACAAATCGTTTCTATCTTTCACTTGGTTTTAAGGAATTTGAGGTATTTCCAACATTGTGGGATGAGCAAAATCCTTGTCAAATCTATCTTATGTCTTTAAAATAACTTTTTAAGTTTTGCATATTCACTTTACTAATAAAAACATTACCCCCATCAAATAAAACCAAAAGTATGGTAATATGATAACAGGTACTTGATTAGTTGTGCTGTGTTATTATTTTACCTAGGACTTTTGTTTTTTTGTTAGCATTTTGGGGAGGAGATTGTGATGAAAGTTGTTGAAGTTGGTCAAGAAAATCAAGACGTTATCGTGTTACTTCACGGTGGCGGTTTGTCGTGGTGGCAATATCAAGCTCAGATGGATTTGCTGTGTGAAAACTATCATGTGGTTTTGCCAATTCTTGATGGACATGCTGGAAGTGATGCTGATTTTACAAGCATTGAAGATAATGCTAAGCGACTTCTGAATTATATTGATAAAACCTATGGTGGTTCAGTTTTTCTGATTGCTGGTTTGTCGCTTGGTGGTCAGATTCTTTTAGAAATGCTTGCTTTGCGAAAAGATATTTGTCAGTACGCTATTGTAGAAAGTGCTGCCATTATTCCAGATAAATTGAGAGCAGGTTTGGTCGCTCCGCTATTTTCGATGAGTTTTCCTTTGATTAAGAAGAAGTGGTTTGCAAAGATGCAGTTTCGCTACCTTGGCATTCGAGCTGATTTGTTTGAACACTATTATGAGGACACAGTGAAACTTTCTAAGCAAAATTTGATTGCTTTTACAAAAGCAAGTAGCTTGTATCAAGTAAAGAAAAATTTGAAGAATTCGTTAGCGCGTGTTCGCATTATTGTGGGAGAAAAAGAAACTAAAAAGATGCATGCTTCAGCAAGGTATTTACATGATCTTTTACCAGACAGTCGCTTGGAAATCAAAGCTGGTCTGGCTCACGGTCAATATGCGATTAACCAGCCAGATTTATATGTGAAAGAACTTTTTGAGAGTTTATGATTAAGGAGTGAACGATATGGCATCAAGTAAAGAATACTTAGCTTTTATATTGGACCAACTTTCAGAAATTCCAGAGATTTCCTACCGTTCAATGATGGGAGAATACATCCTTTATTACCGTGGTAAGGTCATTGGTGGGATTTATGACAATCGTTTCCTCGTTAAACCAACAAAATCAGCGCTAGCTATGCTACCAGAGGCTAAGATGGCATTACCTTATGAAGGTGCCAAGAAGATGCTTCTGGTTGATAAGCTTGATGATAAAGCATTTTTGGCACAATTATTGCAAGCAATAGCTGAGGAATTACCTGCCCCTAAGAAAAAAAGAAACTAGCCCATCAAAGGTTAGTTTTTCTTTTGTCATAATGACTTGATTTTGCTACAATGAAAACAAAGAGTGATAACGTTTTCTTGGGTGATTAGGAGGTATTGATTATGGAATACATCCAAGTGACAAAAGATAATTTAGAAAACGAGCATATTTGCTGTGCTATTTCTAACAACAAAGATGCTCAAGTCTCGTCTAAAAAAGCTTGGTTATCTGAGCGCTTTGATGATGGACTTGTTTTTCTAAAAAGTGTTGAACGTGGCAAGTGTTTTATCGAGTATATCCCTGCAGAAAAGGCTTGGAATCCCATTGAGGCAGAAGATTACATGTATATTGATTGTCTCTGGGTTTCGGGTTCTTTAAAAGGTCATGGTTATTCGACTGATTTGCTGGAGGCTTGTATCGCTGATAGCAAAGCAAAAGGGAAGAATGGCTTGTGTATCTTAGCAGCAGCTAAGAAGAAACCATTTCTTGCTGATCCAAAGTACCTAGCTTACAAAGGTTTTAAGGTGGCTGATGAAGCTGATAATGGCATTCAACTTTGGTATCTGCCGTTTTCCGATGATGCTAAAGTACCAAACTTTAAAGCTTGTGCCAAACACCCTCACATCGAAAAATCAGGTTATGTTTTGTATTACACCAGCCAATGTCCTTTCAATTCTAAGTATGTCCCAATCCTTGAAGAAACAGCTAAGCAAGAAGGGATTTCTTTTAAGGCTATTCAAATTACGGATAGGAAAACAGCGCAAGCTGCGCCGACACCCATAACGACCTACGCTCTTTTTTACAACGGGGATTATGTCACAAATGAGCAGATGAATGCCAAAAAATTTTTAAAACTCGTCTCAAAAGTTGAAGGATAATAATTTTTCACTAAAAGAGGTAAGTATGATTGAGTTGAAACCACTTGTTTCAAGTGACCGTGAACGATTTATTAAAGATAACCAAGAAGCTTTTAATTATGGAGCTTTAGAAGAATTTGGTCTTCGAGATGACCATTTTGAAGAAGATGGTCAAATCATCTCTCGAGAGACAATTGAAGAATCCATAGATAGTGGAGAAGCCTACCGTATCCTTGATGATGGAAAGGTTGTCGGTGGTGTTGTAGTCCGTATCGAGGGAGAGAGAGGAGATTTGGATTTGCTTTTTGTTTCTCCAAATGCCCACAGTAAGGGAGTTGGCTATGGCGCTTGGTGCCAAATTGAAAAGATGTTTCCTCAGGTGAAAATCTGGGAAACCGTGACGCCATATTTTGAAAAACGTAACATTCATTTTTATGTGAATCGCTGTGGGTTTAAGATTGTTGAATTCTTTAACAGCCATCACAAAGATCCAAATGATGATGAGGCTTCAGAAATGTTCCGATTTGAAAAGCACTTATAGTTTCAGATTTTAGGAGGGCAATATTATGACTAAAGGAAATGGTATTTTAATTGGTATGGGATTTGGAGTAGCCATTGGTGCAGGAATAGGTTTTCTAACACATAATATTGGACTTTGGATGTCACTTGGTATTGCCTTTGGGGTTATGGTTGGACTATTTATTGACAAAGATGACGATGATGAAGGCGAGTAATTTATCAGACGATTGAATCTATAAAGAATAAGATGTTAAACTGTAGCTTTTCTGGCTGCAGTTTTTGAATGTTTTAGAGGGTGACGTGAGATAAAAGCTAAAAAACAGTTGTTCTTTGTAAGTGCTGTCTTTTTGTGCTACAATGCAAGTATCATAATATTCTGATAATTCAAAAGGAGGTTTCTGGATGAAAACAGTACTTGTAACGGGTGGCACAGTTTTTGTTAGTAAATATACAGCGGCTTATTTTGCTAAAAAAGGCTATGACGTCTATGTGCTCAATCGAAATACCAAGACACAAGTCGAAGGCGTGACTGTGATTCAAGCTGATCGACATGATTTGGGTAATCGATTGAAGAGTCTCCATTTCGATATCGTTTTGGATGTGACAGCTTATAACGCTAATGACATTTCTTGTTTAGTAGAAGCAATAGGCTCATTTGAAACCTATATCATGATTAGTTCAAGTTCTGTTTATCCAGATGACGGCGCGCAACCATTTTTAGAAACCTCTCAACTTGGTGAAAATAAATTCTGGGGCCAGTATGGTCTAGATAAGATTGCAGCAGAAAAACGTTTGCTTGAGCTGGTTCCAGAAGCTTATATTTTACGTCCACCATATCTCTACGGACCGATGAATAATGTTTATCGCGAAGCTTTTGTCTTTGATTGTGCTAAGGATGATTTGCCATTTTATCTGCCACGCCACGGTGAATTAAAATTACAATTCTTTTATATTAAGGATTTGTGCCGCATGATGGAAGCTATTATTGAAAAGCGGCCAACAGAACACCTCTATAACGTAGGAAATACTGAAGTTATAAGTACTCGCCAGTGGGTGAAGCTCTGCTATGCTTGCAGCAATAAAATTCCAGAATTCATCGAAGTCTTTGATGAGGTCGATCAGCGCAATTACTTTAGTTTTTACGACTATGAGTTCTTTTTAGATGTCAAAAGGCAAGAGAAATTATTACCAGAGCTAACACCTCTAGAAATTGGCTTAAAAGAATCCTACACATGGTATGAAAACCACGTCTTCGACGTCAAAAAGAAACCATTTTTTGATTATATTGAAAAACATTTGAAGTAAGGGAGGGCGTTTATGAATCAAGAATTTTTAGAAGTCAGTGAATATATTGATTATCTTCATCCTGAAATTCAAAAACTTGCTCACCAATTAAAAAATGAGAGCATAGATGAAATAGACTTGGTAAAAAACACTTTTCATTTTGTGAGAGATGACATCCACCATTCGTGGGATGTTAAAGATAAGCGCGTGACAGTTTCAGCGAGTGATTGTCTCCGTGAAGGGGTTGGCATTTGTTGGGCAAAAGCTAATCTTTTAGCGGCACTACTTCGTGCTAATGGTATTCCATCAGGTTTTTCTTATCAGCGCTTGATACTTGGATCTACTCCAGATACGGGCTATTGTATCCATGCTCTTAATACTGTTTATCTTGATTCTTTAGGAAAATGGCTTCGCCTAGATGCTAGAGGAAATAAGAAAAATGTTCAAGCAGAGTTTTCGTTAGATGAGGAACGATTAGCTTTTTATCCAGATGCAGAAGGTGAGGTAGATTATCACGATAATCATGCAAAACCAGATCAAGGCTTGATGATGGTACTAGAAAAGAGTACAGATGCTATTGATATGTACCTGCATCATTTACCCGATAGATTAACTTGCGAAGTGAAGTAAGGGAGCGATATGTTATTTAAAAAAGTTAGTATTTCTGATATAGATATGTTGGTGTCAACACGGATTGAAGTGCTACGGGCGGCAAATCAATTAGAGCATTCCGTAGATTTAAGTCATTTGACTAAAAGTTCAAAAGAGTATTATCAAGAAGCTTTGTCCAATGGCAATCACACAGCATTTTTGGTTTATGATGCTGACAAGGTGGTTGCAACAGGAGCAATTTCTTACTATCGTGTTATGCCAACCTATCATAATCCGTCAGGAAAAAAAGCTTATATTATGAACATGTATGTGGCTCCAGAATATCGTAGACGAGGGATTGCGAGCAATTTATTGGATTTGTTGATTGCTGATTCAAGAGAACGTGGCATTGACTTCATCACGCTTGAAGCGACTCAAATGGGAAGAAAGCTTTATGAAAATTACGGCTTTTGTCAAATGAATGATGAAATGCAATTTATTATTCAAAATAAAGCGCGTGAGTAAGATAAGCGTACTTGTACGAAGAAACGAGGTTATCAGATGGCGGCAGATATTGATTATAAATCTATTCAAAATTTTAAATGTAGCGACTTAGAGCGTTTATTTCTTTCAGTAGAATGGTCCTCAGGTCATTTCCCTGAAAAGTTAGTCCTTGCCATGCAGAATTTTAAGACTGTCTATTCAGCTTGGGATGGAGAGAAGCTGGTAGGTATGATTTGTGTTATGGATGATGGCATCATGAATGCCTACATTCATTATTTGCTCGTTGATCCTGACTATCAAGGGCATACTATCGGAAGAAAACTGATTCAGATGGTAAAAGAAAAATACAAGTCTTTCATGCGAATTGCTGTGATTGGCTATAATAAGGAAATTGACTTTTATGAGAATTGTGGCTTTGTTAAAAGTGAAAATTGCTCACCACTTTTCATTACATCGCTATGGACTTAGTTTTGAGGATTAATCGGTGAGAAGGAATAACTGAATATCTAGTTAAATTAACAAGAGAAAGTCGCTGAAAGTTTGTCGCAGTTATCAAAAGTTAAGAATACTTATTTTAGAAATAAACGTCACTTTTTGATAGCGCTTACCAAAATCCTATGATATACTGAAAGTGTCTGATAGGAAGGGGTGTTTTTGATGCCAAATGAAACATTAGAAATTTATATGCAAAAGGCTATTGAAGAAGCTTATGATGGAATTCATAAGGGAGATGGTGGACCTTTTGGCTCAGTTGTTGTGAAAGACGGCGAAATCATTGGTAGTGGTCATAATATGGTAATCAGAAAAAATGATCCAACTGTCCATGGAGAATTGTTGGCAATTCGTGAAGCTAGTCAAAAGTTGAATAATTTTGATTTATCTGGATGTATTCTGGTATCAACTGGTGAACCAAGTTTGCTGAGTTTAGCAGCATGTCTTTGGGCAAACATTGATAAAATCTATTATGGCTGCTCAAATGATGATATTGCAAAAATTGGTTTTCGCAATGAAAAATTAGATGACATTGTTAATAGCTTGTCACATCTTCCTAAAAATTATTTAAACCAAATATGTCACGAAGAGTGTCTCAAGCTATTTGATGATTATCAAAAAATGAATCATGACCTTTATTAGATTGAAGGATTCAAGTTGTTATTAGCTGTAGCAAAATATGCTACAGTTTTTTTGTTAATAAAATGATATAATGACTGAGGTATTTTTATGGCAGGATTGGTTAGTAAAAAATCATTATTTTGCCAGTGTTATTCTGATTTGGTAACGCCATTAGCAACTCAAATTGCTCCCGCTCATACGGAGATTCACATTTTTTATGCTGAAAAAATGGGTAAGAAATATTTGAAATGTTATCAAAAACATTTTAAAAATCTAATCATTCACCTGAAGGTTGAAAATAATCTGAAAATTTACTTTTGAATTTTTGTGGATTTTCAAAAAACGCGGCTAAAACAGCGTACAGCGCTTACAATTTTAAATCAGAATGATTTTTGATTCAAAATCCAAAATCTGTAAGCTAGCGAAGCTAAAAACTAGCAAATAAAGCTAGTTTTTCCCTTGATATACCTAGAATTCTAACTTTCGGTGTGATAAAATGGTAGTATGAGTTCTCGTAAGCGTCTGAGAACAAATAAAAATAGGAGGAAAAGATGGACGCTTTTAAGTATATTAAGCCAAAACTGTTTAGTACTCTTAAAAATTATTCGGGTGCACAGTTTGCAAAAGACCTTGTTGCGGGGATTATTGTGGCGATCATTGCCCTACCATTGTCAATTGCTTTAGCGATTGCATCAGGTGTTAATCCAGAACAAGGTCTTTATACTGCAGTTGTCGCAGGTTTTTTTATTTCATTCTTAGGTGGTAGTCGTGTTCAAATCGGTGGACCGACCGCAGCATTCGTTGTTATCATCTACGGTATCATCGCTCAATATGGTATGGCAGGTCTTACCATTGCAACATTCTTAGCTGGTATTATGATGATTGTTATGGGGCTTCTTCGTTTTGGAGACTTGATTAAATTCATCCCTAAAACAATCACGGTTGGGTTCACATTAGGTATTGCTGTCGGAATCTTTGTTGGTCAATTAAAAGATTTCTTCGGACTAAGTATGGGGGCTGTTCCAGCTGAATTCGTTGAGAAAATGGTAGCTTATGCTCAACACATCAATACCATCAACTGGCCTACACTTTTGATTGGTATGATTGCTTTGCTTATCCAAATCTTCTGGCCACGTGTTTCTCAAAAAATCCCAGGTTCTCTTGTTGCTATTATCGTGACAACAGCTCTTGTTGGATTTGGTCACATGTCAGTTAAAACAATCGGTGACTTGTACACTATCAAAGCTGGTTTACCGTCATTTACAATGCCTGAATTGTCATTTGGTCTTATCCGTCAAATGATCTCACCAGCCTTTACAATTGCAATCTTGGCATCTATCGAATCACTTCTTTCATGTGTGGTTTCAGATGGTATGATTGGTAGTCACCACCGTTCAAATGCTGAATTGGTCGGACAAGGTGTTGGTAACATGATGTCTGCTCTATTTGGTGGTATCCCTGCTACAGGTGCTATCGCTCGTACAGCAGCCAACGTTAAAAATGGTGGTCGTACACCAATCGCTGGTATGACTCACGCTGTGACATTGCTCTTGATCCTCTTGTTCTTGATGCCTTACGCATCACTTATCCCAATGAGCTGTCTTGCTTCAATCTTGATTATGGTTGCCTATAACATGAGTGGATGGCGTACATTTGTTCACATGCTTAAAAAAGCACCTAAGAGTGATATTGCTGTCTTGGTGATTACACTTGTGTTGACAGTTTTCTTTGACCTTGTTGTAGCCATCGAATTTGGTATGGTTTTGGCTGCCTTCTTATTCCTTAAACGTATGTCAGACGTTGCCGCAGTTCGTCAATGGGTTGATAAAGATAGCCTTGATGATGCTGAACTTTCAGAAAACACTGATTTGAAACACGTTCCAAGTAATACAGTTGTTTATGAAATCTTCGGTTCATTGTTCTTCGGTGCAGCCAATGACTTCCTTAACTTCACTCATGAAGAAGGGAAAAATGTTTTGATTCTTCGTATGCGTAATGTGCCTGCTATGGATATTTCAGGACTTGAAGCTCTTGAAGAAACACTTGAAATCTGCAAAAAACGTGGCATGACATTGATTTTATCTCACGTTAACAAACAACCATATCGTGTGATGGAAAAAGCCGGCTTTATCGAAAAAGTTGGTCAAGAAAATCTTTGTGAAAATATTGATGCTTCACTAAAACGCGCAGCAACTTTAGCAAAATAATATAGATAAAAGGGTGTCCTTTGGGCATTCTTTTTTATTATAGTGTTAGTTTTTCTCACTTATTTTGCAGGAAAGAAGCGTAAAATTTTATGCTTTTATTTTTTAATCTTTGCTAAAAGTGAAAAATCAAGAATACCAGAAGTAGTGGGCTTTGCCATAAAAGTGCCTTAAAAGCCTGTATTTTCAAGTAATTTCACCATTTTTCAGTCATAAATGACATCTTGTTATCATAAAGTGAGTTTTTGAAATTTTTATTAATTTTAAAATTTTCTGTATTTTTAGAAAATAGTGTGTTATAATACCAGACATACCGAAAGAAAGTTTATGGTAGGAGGAAAAATTTTATGGAAAGTAAATCAACTTGGAAACGTGTTGGTTTGGGAGCGGTAAGTTTGGCTTCTGTCGCTCTATTGGCTGCATGTGGTGGCGGTAATAAATCAGCTGCCAACAAAAATGAAATCAATTGGTACACACCAACTGAAATCTTGTCGCTTGATATTTCAAAACACACTGACCAATATTCAGCCTTGGCAATCGGGAATTCATCAAGTAACCTTCTTCGTGTTGACAAAAAAGGTGAACCAAAACCTGACTTGGCAAAAAGTGTTGAAGTGTCAGAAGATGGTTTGACTTACACAGCAACTTTGCGCGATGGTCTTAAATGGTCTGATGGCAGTGCTTTGACAGCAGAAGATTTTGTTTACACATGGCAACGCATGGTTGATCCAAAAACAGCTTCTGAATATTCTTATCTAGCTGTTGAATCTCATTTGGAAAATGCTGACAAGATTAACTCAGGTGAACTTTCTGACCTTAACCAACTTGGCGTTAAGGCAGATGGCAACAAAGTTATCTTCACCCTTACAAGTCCATGTCCACAATTCAAATATTACCTTGCCTTTTCTAACTTCATGCCACAGAAAAAATCATTTGTTGAAAAAGAAGGCGATAAATACGCTACAACTTCTAAAGACCAAATCTACTCAGGTCCATATACTGTAAAAGGTTGGAACGGTAGTGACGGTAGCTTCAAACTTGTAAAAAATAAATACTACTGGAATGCTAAGAACGTTAAGACTGACAAAGTTAACCTTCAAGCAATCAAAAAAGCAGATACCGCTGTTCAAATGTATAAAAATGGTGAGCTAGACACAGCAAATATCTCAGCAACATCATCTATCTATAAAGCTAATAAAGGAAACAAAGATGCTGTTCCAGTACCAGAAGCTCGTATGACTTACATCGTTTATAACGAAACTGGTTCAGTAGCTCCTCTTGCCAATGAAAAAATCCGTCAAGCACTTAACCTAGCGACTGACCGTAAAGGAGTTGTTGAAGCAGCTATCGATACAGGATCAAAACCAGCCACAGCTCTTGCAACACCAGGACTTGCTAAATTAACTGATGGTACTGACCTTTCTAAATACGTTGAACCAGGTTACAAGTACGACGAAAAAGCTGCTGCTAAATTATTTAAAGAAGGCTTAGCTGATCTCGGTACAAACTCAGTTAAATTGACAGTGACTGCTGATTCAGATGACGCTGTTACAAAAGCAGCTGTTGACTACATCAAACAAAGTTGGGAAGAAGCTCTTCCAGGCTTGAAGATTGAAGAAAAATTTGTTACCTTCAAACAACGTCTTGAAGATACTAAGAACCAAAACTTTGAAGTTGCTCTTGTATCATGGGGTGGAGATTATCCAGAAGGATCAACATTCTATGGTTTATTCTCATCAGCATCAGCTTACAACTATGGTAAAGTATCAAGCCCAGAATTTGACCAAGCTTATAACAAAGCTTTGACAACTGATGCTTTGGATACTGATGCAGCAGCAGCGGATTATAAAGCAGCTGAAAAAGTCCTTTACGAAGGTGCACACTACAATCCAATTTACTTCCGTAGTACTGAATGGCTTCAAAATCCAGATCTTAAAAACCTTGTTCGTAACTCAACAGGTCTAACAGTGGACTTTAGCCATGCTTATAAAAAGTAAGCATTAGAATTTAGTTTAACCAAATAAGCTCAACTGATGTTTGGGCTTATTTTTTGTGTGATATTTATACTTTTTATGTAAAAAATATGTAAAACGATGTCAGCTTTTATACGCTGACAAATACTTTGAAAAGTATGATTATTTGAGTAATTAAAGCTCTAATAATCGCTGAAAATGATAAAAGAAAACTGATTGTAAATCACCAAAACAAGTGAATTTTTATAAAATAACGAACAATTTCCATCTCTATCAGTCTAAATGTTTGCAAAATGAGTGAAAAATGAGTGTAAGCAATCTTTTTGAAATTTTAATTAATTTTCAAATTTTCTGTATTTTTAGATAATATTGTGTTATAATACATAACATACCGAAAGAAAGTTATATGGTAGGAGGATCTATTATGGAGATCAAAACTTTAAAACGTGTCGGTCTTGGGGCTGTCACATTGTTGTCTGCTGCTACACTAGCAGCATGTGGTGGAAATAATTCATCATCAAAATCTGCTAGCAAAGATATCAATTGGTTTGTACCAACTGAAATCAGCACACTTGATATTTCAAAAGTAACTGATACTTACTCATCAATTGCTATTGGTAACTCAGGAAGTAACCTTCTTCGTGTTGATGAAAAAGGTGATTTGAAACCTGATTTGGCTGAAAAAGTTGAAGTATCTGAAGATGGTTTAACATACACAGCTACACTTCGTGATAACCTTAAATGGTCAGATGGTAGCAAATTGACAGCTGAAGATTTCGTATACAGCTGGCAACGTATTGCTGATCCAAAAACAGCTTCTGAATACTCATATCTTGTTTCAGATGCCCACGTTTTGAATGCTGAAGATGTCATTGCAGGTACTAAAGGTGTTGACCAACTTGGTGTTAAAGCTGATGGCAACAAAGTTATCTTTACTTTGTCAAACCCTTCTCCACAATTTATGAGTCTTCTATCATTTGCAAACTTCATGCCACAAAGCAAAGCATTTGTTGAAAAAGCAGGTGACCAATACGGTACAACTTCTGAAAAATCATTGTACTCTGGTCCATACACAGTTTCAAAATGGAATGGTACAAATGGTAACTTCACACTTGTGAAAAACAAATACTATTGGGATGCTAAAGACGTTAAAACTAAGAAAGTAAACGTTCAAACAATTAAGAAACCAGATACAGCTGTTCAAATGTACAAAGATGGTGACCTTGATACAGCAAACATCTCAAATACAGAAGCTACATTTAAAGCTAATAAAAACCGTAAAGACGTTGTTCCAGTTCCAGAAGCAACTACAGCTTACATGGTTTACAACCAAACTGGTACTGTTACTGCTTTGAACAACCTTAAAGTTCGTCAAGCACTTAACCTTGCAACTGACCGTGCAGGTATCGTTAAAGCTGCCATCGACACTGGTTCAAAAGCTGCAACTGCCCTTGCACCAACAGGTCTTGAAAAACTCCCTGATGGAACAGACTTGGCTAAATACGTATCACCAGGCTACTCATACAATAAAAAAGAAGCAACTAAACTCTTCAAAGAAGGTCTTGCTGAACTTGGCACAGATTCAGTTAAATTGACTGTAACTGCTGACTCAGATGCTCCAGTTGCTAAAGCTGCTGTTGACTACATCAAACAAACTTGGGAAGAAGCTCTTCCAGGCTTGAAAGTTGAAGAAAAATTCGTTACTTTCAAACAACGTCTTGAAGATACTAAGAACCAAAACTTCGATGTAGCCCTTGTTCTTTGGGGTGGTGACTATCCAGAAGGATCTACATTCTACGGACTCTTCACTACTGGTTCATCATACAACTACGGTAAATTCTCAAATGCTGATTACGATGCTGCTTACCAAAAAGCCATCACTACAGACGCTCTAGATGCTAAAGCTGCTGCTGATGATTATAAAGCTGCTGAAAAAGCTCTTTATGACAACGCACTTTACAACCCAATCTACTTCCGTAGCACTAAGTCACTTCAAAATCCTGACCTTAAAGGTCTTGTACGTAACTCAACAGGATTGCAAGTTGACTTCACTCACGCATACAAAAAATAAATCATTCTAGTGATGATGAGACAAGGTTCGAGCCTATCGAGCCTTGTTTTTTTATGACTTAAAAAATGGTACAATGAAAGTATCATATTAGTAAAAGGAAATATATGCGTTTAGATAAATTTTTAGTTGAAGCAGGTCAAGGCTCACGCACAGAAGTCAAACAGCTTCTTAAGAAAAAACAAGTCTCTGTCAATGGAAAAATCGAGACCTCTCCTAAGACACAAATCGATGAAAAAGTAGATCAAGTCATTTGTCAGGGACAAAATCTGTCTTATGAAAAATACGTTTATTACATGCTTAATAAGCCAAAAGGAGTCATTTCTGCAACTGAGGACAATCAACATAAGACGGTACTGGATTTACTTGATAAGACAGCTTGGGATAAAGAAGTCTTTCCTGTTGGGCGATTAGATATTGATACTCACGGGCTTTTGCTTTTGACAAATAATGGAAAATTGGCGCATGCCATCCTTTCGCCTAAAAAGCATGTTGATAAGCTTTATCGCGCTAAAGTAGCTGGGATTATGACAGCTGAAGATGTCGAGCATTTTGCTAAAGGCATCGAGTTGAAAGATTTCACGTGTCAACCAGCGCAGCTAGAGATTTTAGAAATTGATGAAGCTGCGAAGACAAGCTTAGTTGCTATCACAATCAAAGAAGGAAAATTCCACCAAGTCAAACGCATGGTTTTAGCTTGTGGCAAAGAAGTTACAGACCTAGAACGTTTGAGTATGGGACCATTACAATTGGATGAAAACTTATCACTAGGTGAGTGGCGTCGATTGACAGCAGAAGAGCTAGAGAAACTAGAAGTATTTGACGTTGAGTTGTAAATTTCTTACAGTACTTATTTGATTATTTAGCCTAATCATGTTAAGATAATAGTAATAAAATCAATTGAGCGAGGTGTATTAAGGTGGCATTTGGTGAAAACGGACCACGTAAAAAAACAGCGTTTGAAAAACTGACTTTAGTAGTTGTTATCTTAATGGTTCTAGTAACTGTAGGTGGTCTTATTGCGACTGCTATTGGTTCAATTATTTAAAGAACGCTGAAGAGGCGTTTTTTTATGCTTTTGCACATCCAATTTTAGTGCAACAGTTATTACAATGAAAGAATAGGAATTAATAATGAGTATGTTTTTAGATACTGCCAAAATCAGCGTTAAAGCTGGTCGTGGTGGTGATGGCATGGTTGCCTTCCGTCGTGAAAAATACGTCCCTAATGGCGGTCCTTGGGGAGGTGACGGTGGTAAAGGTGGTTCAGTCATCTTTAAAGTTGACGAAGGACTTCGTACATTGATGGACTTCCGTTACAACCGTATTTTTAAAGCTAAATCTGGTGAAAAAGGGATGACAAAAGGAATGCACGGACGTGGTGCAGAAGACCTTATTGTTCGTGTCCCACAAGGAACAACTGTTCGTGATGCTGAGACAAATAAAGTTATCACTGACCTTGTTGAAAATGGTCAAGAATTTGTTGTGGCTCATGGTGGACGTGGTGGACGTGGTAATATCCGCTTTGCGACACCACGTAACCCTGCACCAGAAATTGCCGAAAATGGTGAACCAGGTGAAGAACGTGAACTTCAACTTGAATTGAAAATCTTGGCAGATGTTGGTTTGGTTGGGTTCCCATCAGTTGGTAAATCTACATTACTAAGTGTTGTTACAGCTGCTAAACCCAAAATCGGTGCTTATCACTTTACAACAATCGTGCCTAACCTTGGTATGGTTCGCACAAAATCAGGTGACAGCTTTGCCATGGCTGATCTTCCGGGATTGATTGAAGGAGCTTCACAAGGTGTAGGTCTTGGAACACAATTTCTTCGTCACATCGAGCGTACACGTGTTATCTTGCACGTTATCGACATGTCAGCAAGTGAAGGTCGTGACCCTTACGAAGATTATGTTTCAATCAATAACGAACTTGAAACTTACAACCTTCGTTTGATGGAACGTCCACAAATCATTGTTGCTAACAAGATGGACATACCAGAAGCAGAAGAAAACTTGAAAGTCTTCAAAGAAAAATTGGCAGCAAATTACGATGATTTCGATGAAATGCCAATGATTTTCCCAATTTCAAGCTTAGCTCACCAAGGCTTGGAAAATCTGATGGAAGCAACAGCAGAGTTGCTTGACAAGACTGATGAATTCTTGCTTTACACTGAAGATGACATGATTGACGAAGAAGTTTACTACGGATTTGATCCAGACGAACGTCCGTTTGAAATTTCACGTGATGACGATGCTGCTTGGGTATTGTCAGGTGAAAAACTTGAAAAACTCTTTGTCATGACAAATATGGAACGTGACGAATCAGTTATGAAATTTGCCCGTCAATTGCGCGGTATGGGTGTCGATGAAGCCCTTCGTGAACGTGGTGCTAAAGACGGAGATATCGTTCGAATTGGTAACTTCGAATTTGAATTCGTGGATTAATATAAGATACAAAGTCCGTTAAGCGAGCAAAGCAAAAATAGAAATTTTAACGAAGAGCAATGAGTTCTAGGAAAAATTATCTTTTTTGCCCAGCTCGTAGGACGTGTTCGATTGTTATGTTAGCTATTACTAATTGGTATACTAATTAACAGTTGTGGCAAGCTCTATAGAGCGTTGCCTAGGCATCTTACTAGTTTGAAAATGGTTTAATGTCGAACCCATTTTCTCATGTCGTAGCAGGTGTTTATCAACGATAATAAGTTTTATAGATATTTTTAACGGGAGGTTCTTATGGGTGAAAAACCGATATCTTTTAGAGATAAAGATGGTAATTTTGTATCAGCAGCCGATGTTTGGAATGCTGAAAAGCTAGAAGAACTTTTCAATACCCTTAATCCAAATCGACGTTTTCGCTTAGAACGTGAAAAATTAGCAAAAGAAAAAGCAGGAGAAGCAGAAGACCAAGAGTCTTAAACTGCACTCCTACTTGAGCTCAGCTTTTTGGCTGGGCTTTTTTAGTTGCTATCTAAGGAATTTTCAGTTAAACGGTAGTGCTTTCTTGCAACGGTTTGAATAAAATGTTGGTCGTGAGAAACACTGATTATGCATCCTGGATAATTAAGGAAGAGTTCGCGGATAAGCGGTTGGCTTGTTGGTGAAAAATGTCGTGTTGGTTCATCAAGAATAATCACTTGATTTTTAGAAAGAACCATGTGGGCTAAGAAAAGTTTAGCTTTTTGCCCCCCAGATAGGTTAAGAGCAGAGTGCTCCATTTCTTCTCGTGTAAATTGAAGGCAAGCTAGGATGGTTCTTGCGGTATTCTCATTTGCTATATCGTCTAAAAATTCGAGAGTTGAAATCTCTTTTGAAAAGAAACTGTCGTAATCTTGTGGCATGTAACCGATAGAAAGTTGCTGATTTTGGTTTAGGTCGTGATAAATCTGTTTGATTAATCTTGTTTTTCCAATGCCGTTTTTACCTGTTATCACTAATTTATCTTGTCCGAAAATATCTAAATTAATTTTCTGTCCAGTTGGTAACTGGTGCTTTTTCCAAGAAAGAATTCTCTTGTTTTTATCAAGTGTTGAAATATCATTAAAAAAGAGTGCGATATTGTCCATGTTTTCTGGAAATTCGGTACGATTACTATCTTCTTTTTGATACCTTTTTTCAAGTGAAAGAACAGTTTTCATCTTTTTAGCCGCCAGTCTTCCAAGAGTGCTGTCATGAGTGTGTCTAACATTGTATTGGGCAGCTTGGTGGATGCGATGGAGTTTTGCATCTCGTTTTTTCTTTAAGCGATAGTCGTTTTTGGCTTCTTGTAATTGCTTAGTATAAGTGCTTTGGCGTTGTTTAAGGTAATCTAGGTATTTTCCTTGGAAATAGCTAGCGCGAGGAAGTTGACGATGCTTAAGAAGTTCAAGATGTAAGATGGCAGTAGCAGTATCTTCAAGTATAGCTTCATCGTGAGAGATAAAAATAATGGTCTTATTAGATTCTTGAATGAATTTTTTTAAGACTACTTGACTGTCAATATCAAGATCGCTGCTCGGCTCATCTAATAAGAGTAAATCAGCTTCTTGTCCAGTTAATTTAGACAGTTGGAGCTTAAGTTTCTCACCGCCTGATAAGCTAGATAAAAGTTGATTTTTTTCTTCTAATGTAGCAAGATTCAAACCTAGTTGCGCGGCCATTTGATAAAAAGCTGTATAATTGAAAAGATAATCCATATTCTTATAAAGAAAATCAGAGATGGTCTGGTCATTTTCATTTTTAGACAGGGATTGTGGAAGGTATCCGATTTTTTTAAACTGATTACGAATTTGTCCAGTATAGTCAGCATAGCTTGCAATTAATTTTGGGGATACGATAGTTTTTAGTAGGCTTGATTTGCCTGTTCCTTCCTCTCCAATAATGGCTAATTTCTCACCAGGATTTACAATGAGATGTAAGTCTGTAATGATTGGCTTAGAATCCTTGAGATGGTGAATGGATAACTGATTAATTTCTAGCATAAGATCCTCGCTTTCAAAAAAACACACTCTACCATAGCAGGTAGAGTGTGAATCTCATTATGGTCAACGCTAAAAATACCCAACACGTCTGATGGATAAGCAAGAGAATAGAGAAGTGCACTAAAAACAAAACCTGATATGGTATACCAAAACGTTTTGTTCTTAGTTGTTCATTGCTTAAATTCCTCCTACTTGATTTGCTTTCATTTTAGCAAAAGAGTGCTATTTTTGTCAAAGAATATGCGAAAATCCCCAGTCAAAAGGCTGAGGATTTTTAAAATTAATAATTTTCAGCTCGGACTTCAAAGTAAGATTGAGCGTGAGCGCAGACTGGGCAAACTTTTGGTGCTTTTGTACCAACAATAATGTGACCACAGTTACGACATTCCCAAATCTTAACTTCGCTCTTTTCAAAGACTTTAGCGGTTTCGACATTTTTGAGAAGAGCACGATAGCGTTCTTCGTGGTGCTTTTCGATTTCAGCGACCATGAGGAATTTTTTAGCAAGTTGAGGGAATCCTTCTTTTTCGGCGGTTTTGGCGAATTCAACATACATATCTGTCCATTCGTAGTTTTCACCATCTGCAGCAGTTTCCAAGTTTTCGGCAGTATCACCAATGCCAAAGAGTTCTTTATACCACATTTTGGCGTGTTCTTTTTCGTTGTCAGCAGTCTTCAAGAAAAGTTCTGCGATTTGTTCAAAGCCATCTTTTTTGGCTCTTGATGCAAAGAAAGTGTACTTGTTGCGTGCTTGAGATTCACCAGCAAATGCAGCTTGCAAATTTTTTTCGGTTTGAGTACCAGCATACTTAGACATATCAAAGTCCTCCTTATATTAAACAGTAGTTGCCTACTGATTTTACACAGAAAAAAGTTATGGATTTGCTACCTTAGCGCTCATATCTCGCTTAAAAAAGGAGTTTTCTGTCAATATAAGTGAGGTAATTCCCTAAGTTATTAGGGTTGAGTTTTTGTTTGTAGCTTGTCTTGATAACTTACCTTCAGTCTACCAAAAGCAAAAATGAAAGTCAAAATTTTAACAGAGATTGTTAAAAGAAAATATTATTATTTGGTCAATATGGAGACACAAAAAAACTAGGTCTTAAAACCTAGTTTTTTTAAGTTATTAGACGTTCAATACTTTGTTCAAGAAGTCTTTTAGACGTGGGTGTTGAGGGTTATCGAAGATTTGCTCAGGTGTTCCATCTTCAATAAATTGTCCGCCGTCTGTGAAGATAACACGGTTGGCTACTTTACGAGCAAATCCCATTTCGTGGGTAACGATTAACATGGTCATACCTTGCTCTGCCAAGTCTTTCATAACACCAAGAACGTCACCAACCATTTCAGGGTCAAGTGCAGAAGTTGGTTCGTCAAAGAGCATGATATCAGGATTCATTGCCAAACTACGTGCGATAGCGACACGTTGTTTTTGACCACCAGATAGGCTATCTGGTTTGGCATCGCGTTTATCAGCAAGACCAACTTTTGCAAGAAGTTCCATAGCGTGTTTTTCAGCATCTTCTTTGCTTTCTTTTCCTAATTCGATAGGAGCGAAAGTGATGTTTTCAAGAACAGTCATGTGTGGGAAAAGGTTGAAGTGTTGGAATACCATACCGATGTTTTCACGAACTTTATCGACGTCAGTATTTGGGTCAGATAGTTCAAAACCATCAACAACAACTTTACCACTTGTGATTGTTTCAAGAAGGTTAAGAGTACGAAGGAAAGTTGATTTTCCTGAACCTGAAGGGCCGATGATACATACAACATCACCTTCGTGGAATTGTGTTGTAATTCCTTTTAAGACTTCATTATCTCCATAAGATTTATGCAAATCTTGAACATCAATTTTTAATTCTGCCATTATTTAAGCCTCTTTTCTAGACGTTTTGCTAAACGAGTCAAAAGGGTGATCATTACAAGGTAGATGATTGCTAAGATAGCGTACATACGGAATGATTGGTAGTTACGAGCGATAATGATTTTACCTGTTTGGAAGAGTTCAACAAGACCAATTGCTGATACGATAGTTGTATCTTTCAATGAAATAACGAATTGGTTGATGAAGTTTGGCAACATCACGCGAACGGCTTGAGGCAAGATAACTTTTTTCATTGTCTTACCGTATGAGATACCTAAGCTTCGACTTGCTTCCATTTGTCCTTTAGGAACTGCTTCGATACCACCACGAACAATTTCAGCGATATAAGCACCAGCGTTCAATGAAAGTGCGATTGTTGCAGCAAGGAAATCATTGATTGGGCTTTGGTGACCTGTCATTGATTCGATAAGGTTTGGAATTCCCCAGAAGATGAAAGCAGCGACGATCATCAATGGGATACCACGAACAACATCGACAAAGACTGCTGATATTGTACGAAGAACTCTATTTGGAGCAACGGCCATCATACCAAAGATGATACCAATAACCATAGCAATTGCAAATGAAATTAGTGTTAGACTAAGAGTTGTTCCAAGACCTGTAAGCAATTGTGAGTAGTTGTTTTTGATAAGTCCCCAAATTGTTGTTTCATCAACGCTTGATGATGTTGACTTTTTAGAATCAGTTGAACCAAGGTATTTGCTTACGATTTTATCGTATTCACCTGATTTGACAAGTGCAGCAAGACCGTTGTTGAACATTTCAAGCAATTCTGGGTTAGCACCTTTGTTTACGGCAAATCCGTATTCACCAGATTTTTCACCATCGATTGGTGTATCAAAGTTACGACCTTGTTTGATAGCATAACGAAGGACAGCTTCATCATCCATAAGGGCGTCGATTGAACCAGAGTTCAAACTATCATACATTGTAGATGCTTCATCAAAGGCGCGAAGTGTGTAGCCGTATTGAGCGGCGTGTTCTGACAACCATGTGTAAGATGATGTACCATTTTTGGCACCAACAGTTTTACCGCTCAAGTCATCGTATGATTTTACTGAGCTTCCCTTTTTAACAGCAAGCAAGATGTTTGAAGTGTAGTAAGCATCTGAGAAATCAAAGATTTCTTTACGCGCATCAGTGATTGACATACCAGCCATAACACCATCAGCTTGACCAGCTTGGACAGCGTTAAGTGCTGCATCAAAACCTGGGTTTGAGATTTCAATGTTGAAACCTTGTTGTTTTGCGATAGCTTTGATTAAGTCAACGTCGATTCCTTCGTATTTACCTGAGTCATTTTGGTATTCAAATGGGGCAAATGAAGAATCCATAACGATTTTATAACTTGATTTGACTGGAGTTGCTTTTGCAGAAGCGTCACCAGATAATTTTAGGCTGCTTGATGCAACAACACTTGATTGATCAGCAGCTTTATCAGAATCACCGAGCCATTTTGCCATGATAGTATCGTAAGTACCATCTTTTTTCATTTCAGCAAAAGCTTGGTTAAATTCGTTGATGAGGTATTCGTATTTGCTTCCTTTTTTAACAGCAAAAGCGAAGCTTCCGACTTTTTCACCGTCGATATTGATAGCGTAGTTTTTACCTTGGCTAATAGCGTATTGGACAACAGGTTGGTCATCCATAGCAGCATAGACTGAACCAGCATCCAAGCTGTTGTTCATCAAGTCGCTTGTATCAAAAGTTTTGATTTTATAGCCATATTTCTTTTGATTTTCTTTAAGGAATGCTTGTGCAGCAGTTCCGTTTTTAACACCAACAGTTTTACCTGACAGTTGTTTATAGTTAGACACTTTAGCATCGCTACGAGTGTAGACAACAACAGCTGTATCGTAATAAGTATCTGAGAATGTGAAGACTTTTTTACGAGCTTCTGTGACTGTTGTACCAGCCATAAGGGCATCGGCTTGACCAGCTTGAACCGCATTAACTGCTGCGTCGAAACCAGGGAATGTCATATCGATATTCCAACCCTCTCGGTTTGCGACTTCATTAATAATGTCAACGTCAATACCTTTATAAACTTGATCTGAATCTTTGAATTCGAATGGGGCATAAGCAGTGTCAGACACGATACTGATTGTATCGGCGTTAGCATTTGCACCAAACACAAAGATTGCAGAAACCATTGCTAGCATAATAGCTTTCAATTTGTGCTTCATGTTAGTCTCCTTTAGAATAGATTGCATTAATTATATCAAAATTCAGACACTTAAGCAACTTAAGTTTTTATCTCATGTTAGAAAATCTAACATGAGAAGTCAGGACGAATTGCCTTCGATATCAAAAGGGAGTATTTTGCCCTTATTTATGGTAGAATGAAGGTAATAAAGACAGTTTGAGGAATATTATGATTGATAGAATAGAAAATAATCATTTTAAATTAGTCTCGAAATATGAGCCATCTGGTGACCAACCACAGGCAATCGAGACTTTAGTTGATAATATTGAAGGAGGAGAAAAGGCTCAGATTCTTCTCGGAGCAACAGGTACTGGTAAAACTTATACAATGAGTCAAGTCATTGCTAAAGTTAATAAACCAACCCTTGTTATCGCACACAACAAGACCTTGGCTGGTCAGCTTTATGGGGAATTCAAGGAATTCTTCCCAGAAAATGCGGTTGAGTACTTTGTATCTTACTATGACTATTACCAACCCGAAGCTTATGTGCCATCAAGTGACACCTATATTGAAAAAGATAGCTCAGTCAATGATGAAATTGACAAGCTACGCCACTCAGCAACGTCATCACTTCTTGAACGAAATGATGTTATTGTCGTTGCATCTGTATCATGTATTTATGGTTTGGGGTCACCGAAAGAATATGCTGATAGTGTTGTAAGTCTTCGTCCAGGTCAGGAAATCTCACGTGACCAATTGTTAAATGACCTTGTTGATATTCAATTTGAACGAAATGACATTGATTTTCAACGTGGTCGCTTTCGTGTTCGCGGTGATGTGGTTGAAATTTTCCCAGCCAGCCGAGACGAACATGCCTTTCGTATCGAATTCTTCGGTGATGAAATTGATCGCATTCGAGAAATCGAAAGTTTGACAGGCAAAGTTTTAGGTGATGTTGAGCATTTGGCGATTTTCCCTGCAACCCACTTCATGACCAATGAAGAACACATGGAAGAAGCTATTCAAAAAATCCTAGCAGAAATGGAAGATCAGGTTAAGCAGTTCGAAGCTGAAGGCAAACTCATCGAAGCACAGCGTATTCGTCAACGTACAGAATATGATGTCGAAATGCTTCGCGAGATGGGCTATACAAATGGTGTTGAAAACTATTCTCGTTATATGGATGGACGTTCAGAAGGTGAGCCGCCATTTACCCTTCTTGATTTCTTCCCAGAAGACTTTTTGATTATGGTTGATGAAAGTCACATGACCATGGGACAAATCAAGGGCATGTACAATGGTGACCGTTCTCGTAAGGAGATGCTGGTTAACTATGGTTTCCGCTTGCCAAGTGCACTTGATAACCGTCCGCTTCGTCGTGAAGAGTTTGAAAGTCATGTTCACCAAATTGTTTACGTCTCAGCGACCCCTGGTGATTATGAACTAGAACAAACCGATACCGTCGTTGAACAAATTATTCGTCCGACAGGTCTACTTGATCCTGAAGTCGAAGTTCGTCCGACGATGGGGCAAATGGATGACCTTCTTGGTGAAATCAATGCTCGTGTTGAAAAAGGTGAGCGTACCTTTATCACGACATTAACCAAGAAAATGGCAGAAGATTTGACGGATTATCTCAAAGAAATGGGTGTCAAAGTCAAATACATGCACTCAGATATCAAGACTTTGGAACGTACCGAGATTATTCGCGATTTGCGTTTAGGTGTTTTTGATGTTTTGATTGGGATTAATTTGCTGCGTGAAGGGATTGACGTGCCAGAGGTTAGCTTGGTCGCTATTCTTGATGCAGATAAAGAAGGATTCCTCCGTAATGAACGTGGTCTGATTCAAACCATTGGTCGTGCTGCGCGAAATAGCGAAGGTCATGTTATCATGTACGCAGATAAGATTACAGAATCAATGCAAAAAGCCATGGATGAAACAGCGCGCCGTCGTAAGATTCAAATGCGTTACAACGAAGAACATGGTATTGTACCGCAAACCATTAAGAAAGAAATTCGCGATTTGATTTCTATTTCTAAAGCGACAGATACTGAAGTGGCTGAGGATACGCCAGATTACTCAAGTATGAACAAGGCAGAGCGCAAAGATGCTATTAAGAAACTTCAAAAACAAATGCAAGAAGCGGCAGAAATGCTCGATTTCGAACTAGCTGCTCAACTGCGTGATATGGTATTAGAGTTGAAAGCTATGGATTAGGGGGAAATGTAAGAAAATGTCTCGTGCACAACGTGTGATTTTAACCAATATGTGCTTAATTGAAGATGGCAAAGGCAATGTCGTCATGCAGATTCGTGACCCAAAACGTTATTCTTGGTCAGGCTATGCTCTTCCTGGAGGACATATCGAAGCCCATGAAGGTTTAGTTGAATCAGTTATTCGTGAAGTCAAAGAAGAAACAGGACTTACCATTAAAAATCCTCAGTTAGTTGGAATGAAACATTGGTACACTAAAGAAGATGAACGTTATCTAGTTTTCTTGTACCGAACTTCTGATTTTGAAGGGGATATTCATTCTACTGATGAGGGAGAAATTAAATGGGTAGCTAGAAAAGATTTATCTAACCTTGACTTAGCTTATGATATGCTAAATTTGCTACGTATTTTTGAAGAAGATGACCTTAATGAACTCTTTTATCGTGAACGTTTGAAAGACGATTTCTTACGTGAATTTTGGTAAGAGTAATAAGTTTTCTTCCTATTAAATAACCAGATTTTAAACAATCAAAAAGCTTGGAACAATTGTTCCAAGCTTTTTTTGATAATTAATAATAGAAGGGGAGAAGTGATTGAACTTCTTCTTATTTAACTGAACCACCAGTAATGCCTTCAACGTAGTATTTTTGCATAAACATGAAGAGCAATGTGATTGGAACAGCGATAAGAACTGAACCAGCAGTGAATGACATGAACCAGTCATTAATGGTATCTTGTTGCAACATTGAGAATAGACCAATGGCAACAGTGTATTTACTTGTTGCATCACCTAGGATAACCTTAGCGAAGATGAAATCAATCCAAGGACCGATGAAAGCCATAAGCGCTGTGTAGACAATGATTGGTTTTGAAAGTGGGAGAGTGATTTTAAAGAAAATGTCAGCGCGAGTAGCTCCATCAATCATAGCAGATTCATCAAGTGAGTAAGGAATTGTATCAAAGAATCCTTTAGCAATGTAGAATCCAAGTGCTGCACCAGCAGAGTAAACTAGGATAAGTGCTAGTAATGTTTGGTCAAGGTTGAATGCTTTTAAGATGTAGTAAACAGCAATCATACTCATGAAACCAGGGAACATATTAAGCACAAGTGCTAACTTCAAGAAACCATTGCGGTGTTTGAATTTGATACGACTAAGTGAGTATGCCATAGCAACGGTGATGAATGTTGAAATTACACAAGTAGCAGAAGCGACGAATAATGTATTCAAGAACCATTGCCCAAATGGAAAGGCATCAGAAGTAAATAGTTTAATGTAATTATCTAGCGTCCAAGTTTTTGGAATGAAGTAGTTAACGTATGCTGTTCCTTCGCCACGGAAGCTAGTAAGAACAACCCAAACGATTGGAAAGAGCCAGATGATTGATAAAACAATCAATAAAATATAGACAAAAGTCAGTGTTAATCTTTTTTTGTTTTTCATTATTTAGCAACCCCTTCCTTGTAAGAACTTGTTCTTGTGTAAGCCAAGAGACTAAATACAGCAGAAAGAACAAAGATAAGAATACCGATAACAGAAGCAAGGTTGTAGTCAGCTGCAGTAACTGTTAAGTTGTAGAGCCAAGTAACAAGCAAGTCTGTGCTACCAGCTTGGTAGAAGTTAGAGTTAGTAGGACCACCACCAGTAAGAAGGTAGATAACGTTGAAGTTGTTGATGTTACCGATAAATTGTTGAATCAAGTTTGGCATCATCACAAGTAAGATTTGAGGGAATGTGATTGATTTAAAGATTTGGAATTTATTGGCACCATCGATTTCAGCGGCTTCTATTTGTTCTTGTGGAAGGTTCATGATAATACCTGAAGCGACAAGCATTGTGACAGGAATACCTACCCACATGTTAACGATGATGATTGAGAATTTAGCCCAAAGTGGGTCTGACAAGAATGGCAGTGGGTTTGCAGCAGAGATAAGTCCGATTTTTTCAAGGAATGCATTGACTGGACCTGCATCACTGAGCAAGTTTCTCATGATAAGAAGTGAAATGAATTGTGGCACAGCAATTGTGATAACGAAGATAGTACGCCACATTTTTTTCAATTTCAATCCTTTAGTATTAATGATTAATGCAAGAACAATACCAAAGAAGAAGTTAGTAACAGTAGCAAAGACTGCCCAAATTAATGTCCAAGACAAGACTGGGAAGAATGTTCCTGCCATACGACCGTTAAAGATGTTACCGAAGTTAGCAAGACCAACCCAGTCAAACAAACTTTTCGGTGGTAGGTGATTGTGGTCATAACTTGTGAATGCCAAACAAATCATATAAATTAATGGCAAGATAGTGAAGAGAAGAACCCCAATCATTGGGACTGCCATCAAAGTCATGTGGAAACGACCGTTTGCCAATGTTTCAAAGTCTTCTTTAAAGGTAGGAACTTTCAAACCTTCTTTATCGATGACATAAAGATTTCTAGCGCTCTTAAGGTTACACCAATAAATGTAAGCAAAAACAAGGCAGAAGATAAGAGAAGCAAGACCGAAGATAAGCATTAACATTGAGTTATCGCCATCAACAGCAACTTTCATCTTAATCCCGTTGACGGTTTGTTCAACAAGACCTTGTTGGTGTGTTCCCAGAGTGATTAATCCTTGCAAGTTTGGAATAATCTGAGAGAAGAAAGTGATTAAGAAAAGAATCTCTGATAGTAAAAACAAACAACCTTTAATAATCTGTTTATGGTAAAAATTTGAGAATCCCATAATCAGAAATGACAGTTTGGTATCAAATTTTCCTTTTTTAAAAGCCTCAGTAACTGATACACTGTCAAAATAGTGTGAATTAGTCATACAAAACTCCTTTTATTAATCTTGTTGGAAGTCACTGCTAAAAATTTAATCTTAAAGTTCTTAGCAATAACTCCGACAAGAGTTTCCCTAAAAATAAAGTGGGGATGTAACTCCCCACTTCAGAACATCTTACTTAGCGTTAGCTAAATCTTTGTCAAATTGTTGCAATTTAGCGAGGTAGTCACCACTTTGAATTTTACCATTGTAGACATCGCTGAGAAGTGCAGCGCTTTCAGTCCAGAATGTAGTCATTTGACTAAGTTTAGGTGTTACAACTGTGTAGTCTGATGATGAAGCCATCTTGATAACTGCTTGAGCTAATTCATCTGATTGAACTTTATCTGATGATTGAACTTCTTTGTTAGCAGGAATAATGTTACGACCTTCGTAAGTGAATTGGTTTTCTTGGCTTTCTGCGCTAGTAAGCATAGAAGCAAGTTTGTAAGAAGCAGCGATACGTTTTGTATCTGAACCTGCAGGTGCTTGGTTAACAGCAAAGAGTTTCACACCAAGGAAAGCTTTTTGTTGTACTTCGTTACCGCCGATTGAGATTTTTGGATAAACAGCGATACCAAGATTATCTTTACCAACAGCGTCTTGTGCAGCTTTAAGATCCCAAGGGCCTGATTCAAGTGAAGCAACGTTTCCATCACCGAATTTAGACATTGCATTTTCAGCAGTCAAGTTAACGAAACCTTTGTTTGATTTTTGATCAGCAATCCATTGAAGAACTGATACACCAGCATCGTTACCCCAGTTAGTGCCATCAACTGTTTCGCCATCTTCACCAAATAGTGTATCACCGACTGACATAAAGAGTGGAGCAGTTGCGTAAGCGTTCATTGCTTTAAATGTTGCACCGAATGTTGCTTTGCTTGTGATTGTTTCGTAGTTAGCAACATCGTCAGCTGAAAGTTTTGATTTGTTATAGAAGAGAACTTGTGACTCGATACCAAATGGGAAAGCGTAAGTTTTACCATTGTATTTTGCACCAGCTACTGCTTGATCAGTATCGTTAGTAGCAATTTCTTTGGCATAATCTTCAGGAACTTCTTGGATAACACCAGATTCAACTAGTTGACCAAGTTGATCGTGTGGAAGCGAGAAGACATCAGCAGCTTTTTGTGGGTCTTTCTTAACGTTTTCTTGTGCTTTTGAATCGTTTGATTCAACCATCTTAACTGTGTAACCAGATTCTTTTTCGAAATCTTTAACAATAGCAGTGTAAGATTTTTTAGCACCAGTTGGTACCCAAAGTTTGATTGTCTTGCTGTCAGAGGCAGAAGATGATTTAGTTGATGAGTTATTTGAGCAAGCAACTAAAACGCTTCCAGCAAGTGTTAAACCTGCACCAGCAAGGACCATTTTTTTCCATGTGTTCTTCTTCATGAGTTTCCCCTCCTAGAGAAAGATTAGTAATATTATTTACACTTATATTATGCAACCGTTTGCAGTTAATGTCAAGCGTTTTTTGTAAAAAAGTTTAAAAAACTTGAAAGGTCAAACAAAGAAAGTGATAATAAGTGCGTTAATCTGATATATAT
>NZ_SJWW01000019.1:0-38735 GCF_004352745.1 Streptococcus sp. KCJ4932
TACGTCAAGATAAAGATAGTATTTTTAAAAAGATTATTTTTATTATTTCTTTGACTATATGGCAATACTATTTTACAATATCAAATCATGATGTTTTCAATATAGTAGGAATTCTTTTTCAGCCGTTGCTGATGTATGGATATACTGTAGAAATTATTAACTTGATACTATATAATCAAAAAGATTTTAAAAGAAAATTTGATACAGTACTTATTAGTAGTATTTTAGTAACTATATTATGTTATTTTATTAATCCCTCTCTGTTTAATTTGTTATATTTCTTTATATTTGTTTTATTACATTTCTACCCATTGTTATTATTGGTAGTTTATCGTTCACATTTTAAGCAGGTTATTAGTCCAGTAAAAAAATCATGCCTCTATTTTGCAATTCTTCTACTGTTCATATTAAGTACTGAGTTTTACGGAGATGTACATGGTGTTAGTCCAATTTATACTAATTTAGGTTGGTATTTATTTCCTTCTATATTGGGAGTAATTTATTATTTTAGAACGATTCATGATAAACTTCGCTTGGAAATAAAGCGATGCTGGGGTGACTATCGACCAAGAGTTGAAGTATCACTGATATTTTTTATAGTTGTATGGATAATAGTTATTCACTTTTTTATCACAGATTTTCTCTTATTTTTTGTTGTTACAAGTATCAATGTATTATTCATTTTGATGGTGCTATCATGGTCGATTTATTATATATCTAAAATGAATGAGCGGGTAATGCTAATCGATGGACAACGTTTGTCACGTTTTATGAAAACAGAAGAAAGTGTTCGACAGGATTTTTCGAATTACCTTCATGATGATATTTTGCAAAATATTATAGCCGTTAAAAATTTACTAGCCTTGGAAAATCAAAAGCTTGCTAGTCAATATGTTGTTGAGGAATTAAATGATTTAGTTGTTAGTATTCGAAATGAAATTGATTCCTATCATCCTATATTGTTGCCAGAGAAAAATTTAAAGGATAATTATCAGATGCTTTTAGCTGAGTTAGTGCAAAAACGTAAGAGCAGTAGACAAATCATTTTTAATTGCTCTGATGACTTGTATTTGCTTCCTCCATATGATGTTATGGTATATCGATTTTTAAAAGAATTGACTAATAACGCAATTAAATATGCAACAAATGACAGTATTGATTTATCTTTAGATATTCAATCAGATACGATAGTAATTAAGCAATGGAATGAATGTTTAGGTCATAGAGAATCAATAACTTTTGGACGAGGGTTTAAATCAATTGAGGAAACCTTATCAGCTTTTGGAGGAAATATTAGTGTTCAGATTAGTGACAACATCTTTGTAGTAAAAATTTTATTACCAGTAGATTGGAAATTATGTTATGAAAATTTTATTGATTGATGATCATAAGCTTTTTGCAAAGAGTATTCAATTGATGTGTGAACAATTTGATGAAATTGATGTTTTGGATACTTTAACGACAAATTTTGATAATCTTGACATTAATTCAGCCTATTATGATATTGTTTTACTTGATATTAATTTAACAAATATTTCTAAGGAAAATGGCTTGGATTTAGCTGAAAAATTAATTCAGAAAAATCCTGAAATGAAGATTGCTATGTTAACAGGTTATGTAAAATCAGTTTATGAGGAACGAGCTAAAAAAATTGGTACCTATGGATTTATTGACAAAAATATTGAGCCAGATAAACTTTTGAGGGTTTTGAAAATAATTTATTCTGGAAGGAAATATTTTGAGTCTTACCAATGTAAAGAGTATCTAGAAGAATTAACCAAGCAAGAGGTTGTCATTTTAGATTTAAGTCGAAAAGGACATACTATAAAAGAAATTGAGGAGAAGCTTTACATAAGTCGTAGAACAGTATTTAACCATTTGAGTCATATCTATGAAAAATTGTCAGTGAACAATAAGCAAGAAGCTATTTATAAAGCTGAGCAATTAGGCTACTTTATGGATTTTTAACTGTAAAAAGGGTTTGGAATTTAAGTTTCAAACTCTTTTTTTATTTTTAAAACATTTTTCTTGACAATAATTGGTATATACCATATAATAATTTTAGATGAATGGTATATACCAAAAAAACAAGAATGGGGAAATAAGATGAGAGTAATTCGTGTTAATAATCAAATTGAAGGTGGTAAAGCAGCATTTGCTTTGTTAAAAGGAGCTTTGGAAAATGGTGCTAAAACTTTAGGATTGGCAACAGGTAGCACACCACTTAGTTTCTATAAAGAAATTGCAAATAGTGACCTTGATTTTTCAGAAATGACAAGCATTAATCTTGATGAATATGTCGGCTTAGCAGCAGATAACGCACAAAGTTATCATCATTTTATGAAGGAAAATCTTTTCCAATATAAACCTTTCAAAAAAAGTTTTTTACCAAATGGTTTGGCGACTGACTTACAAGCAGAAGCTCGCCGTTACAATCAAGTGATAGCTGAGCACCCAATTGATTTTCAAATTTTAGGAATTGGGCGAAATGGTCATATTGGTTTCAATGAACCTGGTACACCATTTGATATGACGACTCATATCGTCGATTTGGCTGAAGATACGATTGAGGCAAATAGTCGTTTCTTTGACAGCATGGAAGAAGTGCCAAAACAAGCTATTTCAATGGGAATTCACTCAATCATGCAATCAAAAATGGTTGTTTTAATGGCTTATGGCAAGGACAAAGCAGACGCTATCAATCAAATGATTAATGGACCGATTAGTGAAGAGTTACCAGCTAGTGTTCTTCAAAATCACCCAAATGTTGTAGTAATTGTTGATGAGGCTGCAGCGAGTGAATTAGACTAAAAAATTGCTTCAGAACATGGTAAAATAGGAGCATGCGTTTAGATAAATTATTAGGACAAGCGGGATTTGGCTCTCGAAATCAAGTCAAAAAGCTCATCAGAAGTCGTCAAGTTTATGTGGATGGCAGGCTAGCTGAGGCAGACAATTTGAATGTTGAGCCAAGTCTGCAAGAGATAACTGTTTCGGGAAAACAGGTTACACTATCTACAGAAAAATATTTCATTTTAAATAAACCAGCTGGTGTGGTTTCTGCGGTTTCTGATAAGGAACATCAGACGGTCATTGATTTGATTGCTGAAGCAGACCGAGTGCCAAGACTCTATCCAGTTGGGCGTTTAGACCGCGACACGGAAGGGCTACTTTTGATTACCAATAATGGTCCTTTGGGGTTTCGCATGTTGCATCCAAAATATCACGTTACAAAGACTTACTATGTTGAGGTTAATGGTTTGTTAGCAGTTGATGCGTCAGTATTTTTTAAAAATGGTGTGACCTTTGATGACGGAACGGTTTGTAAACCTGCTAATCTTGAGATTATCGAGGCAAGTTCTGAAAAAAGCTCCGCTTATATCTCGATTGCAGAAGGAAAATTTCATCAAGTTAAGAAAATGTTTTTGGCTTATGGGGTCAAGGTCATTTACCTCAAACGAATGACTTTTGGTGCCTTTGAACTTGGTGACTTGCCAAGGGGACAATACCGAGAATTGAATACGAAAGAAAAAGAAATCTTGAAAAATTATTTGGATTAATCCGGTGGTTTTTCAGGATTTTTTTCGAATAAAGAAGTAGGAGGTTTAATATGCTGTCTGCTCTTGATGAAAATGGTCGTTTGGTCTCCTTGTTAGATGAGATTCCTAAAAAACAAGCTTTTACTTGTCCAGCCTGTCATTCACCAGTTCGACTGAGACATGGTCAGATTATGCGTCCGCATTTTGCGCATGTTTCTTTAGAAAATTGTGACTTTTATAGTGAAAATGAAAGTGATGAACATTTGCAGTTAAAAGCAGAACTTTATCAGTCGCTTTCGCAAAGTGAAAAAGTGGTCGTTGAGGCTGTTTTGCCAGAGCTGCATCAGGTTGCAGATATTTTGATCAATGATAACCTTGTTCTGGAAGTTCAGTGCTCCAGATTATCAGAAAAGCGTCTCAGAGAACGCACGACTTCTTATCACAAGGCTGGCTTTAATGTTTTATGGCTTTTGGGAGAAAAACTGTGGCTTGGCAAGCGTTTAACGCCGCTACAGCGACACTTTCTTTACTTTTCGCAGAATATGGGATTTCATCTGTGGGAGTTAGATGCTAAGAAAAGTCTTGTTCGACTACATTATTTAATTTATGAAGATTGGCACGGTAAAGTGCATTACTTGACGAAAAGCTGCTCGTTCTCAGGAAACTTGATGGCATTTTTCAGACTTCCTTATCAAAAACAAAAACTCTCAACTTACGACGTTAAGCAAGATCCAAATCTATTAAGCTATATTCAAAGACAATTATTTTCTCGAAATACTTCTTGGTTAAAGCGTCAGGAAAAAGCTTATATCCAAGGGAAAAATCTTCTCACACTTCCTTTGTCGGCTTATTATCCGCAAATTAGGCCACCAGAAGTTAAGGATGGTTTTTGTCAAATTTCACAAGATTTATCAACCTTTTATGAGACCTTTAGGCGTTATTATCAAAATCAAAGTGAAAAAGGTGTTCAAAAACTTTACCCACCAGCTTATTATGGTAGAATGGTTAATAATGCCAAGAAAAGGAGAACATAATGTCAGATAATCGTAGTCATATTGATGAAAAATACAAATGGAATTTAAGCACTGTTTTTGCGACAGATGAAACATGGGAGGCTGAATTAGCTAAGTTAGATGCTGATTTAGAAGATGCCAAAAAATACAAAGGTCACTTGACAGAATCAAGCAAGGATTTATTAGCAATTACGGAGCACTATCTTGATTTGTCACGACGTTTGGAAAAAGTTTACGTTTATGCATCAATGAAAAACGACCAAGATACGACAGTGGCAAAATACCAAGAATACCAAGCTAAAGCCACAGCACTTTATGCTAAATACAGCGAAGTATTTGCTTTTTACGAACCAGAATTGATGCAATTATCAGCTGAAGATTTTGCGGCATTTGTTGCTGAAACGCCAGCGTTATCAGCTTATGCGCATTTCTTTGAACAACTTTTCAAACGCCAAGCACACGTCTTGTCACAAAAAGAAGAGGAGCTCTTAGCTGGTGCACATGAAATCTTTGGTGCCGCTGGTGAAACTTTTGAAATTCTAGATAATGCCGATATTGTTTTCCCAGTGGTTTTAGATGATGAAGGCAATGAAGTGCAACTAACACATGGTAATTTCATTAGTCTTTTGGAATCAAAAAATCGCGACGTCCGAAAAGCAGCTTATGAAGCGATGTATGCCACTTACGAACAATTCCAGCATACTTACGCTAAGACATTGCAGACAAATGTTAAGGTTCATAACTACGATGCGCGTGTTCACCACTTCAAGTCAGCACGTGAGGCAGCACTTTCTGCTAACTTCATTCCAGAAGCAGTTTATGATACATTGATTGACCGCGTGAATGCCCACTTGCCATTGCTTCATCGTTATGTGGAACTTCGTAAAAAAGTTCTTAAATTAGATGATTTGAAAATGTATGATATCCACACACCGTTATCTGAAATGGATATGAGTTTCACTTATGAAGAAGCATTGAAAAAGGCAGAAGAAGTATTAGCTGTTTTTGGTAAAGATTATTCTGATCGTGTTCACCGTGCTTTTACAGAACGTTGGATTGACGTTCATGTCAATAAAGGAAAACGCTCAGGAGCTTATTCTGGTGGGGCTTACGATACTAATGCCTTTATGCTTTTGAACTGGCAAGACACCCTTGATAATCTGTTTACTTTGGTACACGAAACTGGGCACAGCCTTCATTCAACATTTACACGTGAAAACCAACCATATGTGTACGGTGATTATAGTATTTTCTTAGCTGAGATTGCTTCAACAACTAATGAAAATATTTTGACAGAAACACTTCTAAAAGAAGTAGATGATGACAAGGCTCGCTTTGCGATTTTGAATCATTTCTTGGATGGTTTCAAAGGAACAATCTTCCGTCAAGCACAGTTTGCAGAGTTTGAAGATATGATTCATAAAGCAGATCAAGCTGGTGAAGTATTGACAAGCGAATACCTTAACAATCTTTATGCAGACCTAAATGAAAAATATTATGGTCTTAGCAAGGAAGACAATCCAGAAATTCAATACGAATGGGCACGTATTCCGCATTTCTACTACAATTATTATGTCTATCAATACGCAACAGGTTTTGCAGCAGCAAGTTATCTAGCTGATAAAGTGGTTCACGGTACACAAGTTGATATCGACCGTTACCTTGATTACCTCAAGGCTGGTAATTCTGATTACCCACTTAATGTGATTGAAAAAGCTGGAGTTGATATGACAAGCAGTGATTATCTGGATGCTGCCTTCAAGATTTTTGAAGACCGTCTAAATGAACTAGAAGCCTTGGTTGAAAAAGGTGCACACCTTTAAAATAGTTTTTGAGATTGGATGATTCCAGTCTCTTTTATGTTATAATGGAAAAAATTTTGGAGGTGCTGGTATGGAAATTAGGAAACTAGATGTTAATGATGAAGCGGCTTACCGAGCTTATCAAACAGCTTTGGAAAATGACGATAACCCCTTTATTACGACACGTGAGATTGGTGATTTTAAAACCTTTGTGGAAAATAGCAGAGCGCAAGAAACACAAGCTACTAATCCTGATTATTCAACGATGACTACCTATTATGCCTTTGTGAATGGAAAAATTGCTGCGCGTATATCTTGTCGATGGCAGCTGGAAAAGGGTAATCTTGCGACGATTGGTGGACATATCGGCTATCAAACCTCACCAGAATTTAGACGACAAGGTATTATGACAAAACTTCTTAACTTTGCTCTTGAGCAATATGCCAAACGTGGCATCAATCCTGTGCTTATCACAGCGCGTGAGGACAATATTGCCAGTCGTAGAACCATTGAAAAATCTGGTGGTATTTTGGAAAATATTATTGACCTAGAAGACGGGCATCGTCTAGCACGTTATTGGATTAGATTGGAGAAATAGATTGACAACTTTGATTTGGGATTTTGATGGAACTTTGGTGGACTCATATGAGGCAATCGGTGAAGCTTTGAAAGTCACTTATGCGCATTATGACTTGGTTTTTGATGAAGAATGGGTTATGGATTTTATCATTAAAGAATCCGTAAAAGCTTTGCTTTTTCAAGTGGCGAAAGAGCAAGAATTAGATTTTGCGGAGTTATCAGCCTTCTTTAAAAAAGAGCAGGAAGCGCGTGACCACATGATAAAACCAATGCCACATTTGGCAGAGGTGCTTAAACAGACAAAACAAATGGGCATGACTCATTTTGTCTATACGCATAAAGGAATTACAGCCAATGATGTTTTAGAAAGACTTGGGGTGCGTCAGTATTTCACAGAAGTAGTGACTTCGGCAAACGGTTTTGCTCGTAAACCAGAACCAGAGGCTATTAATTATCTTATTAAAAAATATGCCTTAGACAAAGCAGACACTTTTTATGTTGGTGACCGTCGAATTGATGTTGAAGCTGCAGAGAATGCTAGTATTAAGTCTATTAATCTTGGACAACCATCATCAAAAATGAATCAAAAGATTGCTGATTTGTCAGATATTGTTACCCTTCTTAAGCAGTAAAATAAAATGCTGCCTATTCACATCGGCTTTATTTTGCTATATAATAAGAGTTATGGTTAAATCATATTCAAAAACAGCAAATCACAATATGCGACGTCCTGTTGTCAAAGAGGATGTCGTGCGTTATATGCGAACACGTCAAAAGCAAAATGATGGCTTTTTAGCGGAATTAGAAGCTTTTGCACATCAAGAAAATATCCCGATTATCCAGCACGAAGTAGTGGCTTATTTCCGTTTCTTGTTGCAAACTTTGCAGCCTAAGAATATCTTGGAAATTGGGACAGCAATCGGCTTTTCAGCTCTTTTGATGGCAGAAAATGCACCGGAAGCTAAAATCACAACTCTGGACCGTAATCCAGAAATGATTGCTTTTGCTAAGGAAAACTTTGCTAAGTACGATACACGTAAGCAAATCACTTTAGTTGAAGGCGATGCCGTTGATACTCTTTCAACCCTTGAAGGTGAGTATGACTTTGTCTTCATGGATTCTGCAAAATCAAAATACATCGTCTTTTTGCCAGAAGTTTTGAAACACTTGAAAGTTGGAGGCGTTGTGATTTTTGACGATGTTTTCCAAGGTGGCGATATTGTCAAACCAATCGAGGAAGTACGACGTGGGCAACGTACCATTTACCGTGGCCTTCAACGACTTTTCGACGCAACGCTTGACAATCCAAATCTGACAGCAAGCCTTTTGCCACTTAGTGACGGGCTGTTAATGCTCCGTAAAAATGCAGAAGACGTAGAACTGTAAAATTAAGCAACATTTAAGTTATTGTGGTATACTAATGGAGTTAAAGACAAATTAAGGAGTTTAATATCAATGGCTAACAAAGAAAAATCAGGATTTTCAAAAATGATCCAAAGCAAGGCTTTTAAAGGTGTTTCTATTGCCGTAGCGTCAGCTCTTATCGGTGCTGGTGTAACTTACCTTGCTACAAACAACAATTCTGAAACTAAAGCTCTTGTTACAATGAAAGGTAACACAATTACAGTATCAGACTTCTACAGTGCAGCTAAAAGCACATCATCATCTCAACAAACAATGTTGAACTTGATTTTGTCACGTGTCTTTGAAGATCAATATGGTGATAAAGTTTCTGACAAAGACGTTACCAAAGCTTATAACACAACAGCTTCATCATACGGTTCATCATTCTCAAGCGCTCTTCAAGCAGCTGGTTTGACAACTGACACTTACAAACAACAAATCCGTACATCAATGCTTGTAGAATATGCTGTTAAAGAAGCTGCCAAAGATAAATTGACAACTAAAAACTACAAAGAAGCTTACAAAGATTACAATCCTGATACAACAGCTACAGTTATTGCATTGACTGATGAAGACAAAGCTAACTCAGTTCACGATCAAGCAACTGCAGACGGTGCTGATTTTGATAAAATCGCTAAAGAAAACACAACAGCTAAGAAAACTGAATACACATTCGATTCAGCAGACACTAAATTGCCATCAGATGTTATGGCAGCTGCCTTCAAACAAGACGAAGGGTCAGTATCAGATGTGATTAAAGTGATGAACTCATCAACATACTCATACACTTACTACATCGTTAAAACAACTAAGAAAACAGAAAAAAATGCTGACTGGAAAACTTACAAAAAACGCTTGAAGAAAATCATCATGGCTAAATACCAAAATGATACAAGCTTCCAAAACCAAGTTATCGGTAAAGCACTTGATAAAGCTAATGTGAAAATTAAAGATCGTAGCTTTGCAAGCATCCTTTCACAATATGCTACAAGCTCATCATCTTCAAAAGCTTCATCAAGTTCATCAAGTTCTTCTGAAGCAAGCTCAACAGAAGAATCTTCAGCAGCCGAATCAAGTTCAACAGATTCAGCTGAATAAGCTACTTGACCAGACGCATAAAATACAGTACAATTAAAAAGATTGAGAATCGTTTTTAAACATTCAGATTCAGAAAAGTGGCGGTTGCTGCGAGCCATGGATGAAGTTAAAAATGTGCTACTCATGTTTTCTGATTTTTAGTTTGGTAATTTTGATTACTAAGGTCAAATATAAGAAAAACAATTTAAAAGATAAATGAAGAATGACAGGTTCATTGAAAAGAGGTGGTACCGTGGCTAACGTCACCCTCTGTGAGATGGACTTGTCGTTTTTTTCTCCTTTGAACGAGAGCAAAAGATGATTTCAATCTATGGCAAGCGTTAAAATCGCTTAGAGTAAGAAGAAAAGGAAAGATGTAATGAAACAATTGACTAGTGCGCAAGTGCGCCAAATGTGGTTAGACTTCTGGAAATCAAAAGGTCACTCTGTTGAACCTTCTGCAAACTTGGTCCCTGTAAATGACCCAACTTTGTTGTGGATTAACTCAGGTGTTGCCACACTTAAAAAATATTTTGACGGATCAGTAATTCCAGAAAACCCACGTATCACAAATGCTCAAAAAGCTATCCGTACAAACGATATTGAAAACGTTGGTAAAACAGCTCGTCACCACACAATGTTTGAAATGTTGGGTAACTTCTCTGTTGGTGATTACTTCCGTGATGAAGCTATTACTTGGGGATTCGAATTGTTGACAAGCCCAGAATGGTTTGACTTCCCTAAAGATAAACTTTACATGACTTATTACCCAGATGATAAAGATACTTACAACCGTTGGATTTCACTTGGTGTTGAACCAAGTCACTTGATTCCAATTGAAGATAACTTCTGGGAAATTGGTGCTGGACCTTCAGGACCAGATACTGAAATCTTCTTTGACCGTGGAGAAGACTTTGACCCAGATCACGTTGGTATCAAACTTCTTGCTGAAGATATTGAAAACGACCGTTATATCGAAATTTGGAACATCGTATTGTCACAATTTAACGCTGATCCAGCTGTTCCACGTTCAGAATACAAAGAATTACCACACAAAAACATTGATACGGGTGCTGGTTTGGAACGTTTGGTTGCCGTTATGCAAGGGGCTAAAACAAACTTTGAAACTGACCTCTTCATGCCAATCATTCGTGAAATTGAAAAATTATCTGGTAAAACTTATGATCCAGATGGCGACAACATGAGCTTTAAAGTTATTGCTGACCACATTCGCTCACTTTCATTTGCTATCGGTGATGGTGCTCTTCCTGGTAACGAAGGTCGTGGTTATGTGCTTCGCCGTTTGCTTCGTCGTGCCGTTATGCATGGTCGTCGCCTTGGCATCAACGAAACATTCTTGTATAAATTGGTTCCAACAGTTGGTA
Source organism: Streptococcus sp. KCJ4932 (assembly GCF_004352745.1). NCBI lineage: Bacteria > Bacillati > Bacillota > Bacilli > Lactobacillales > Streptococcaceae > Streptococcus > Streptococcus sp. KCJ4932. The sequence continues at coordinate 10,800 of NZ_SJWW01000019.1, forward strand.
AAATCATGGAATCATATTACCCAGAAGTTCTTGAAAAACGCGAATTTATCGAAAAAATCGTACGCCGCGAAGAAGAAACATTTGCTCGTACAATCGATGCTGGTTCAAACATGCTTGACCAATTGTTGGCTGATTTGAAAGCAGCTGGTAAAGACACTGTTGAAGGTAAAGACATCTTCAAATTGTATGATACATACGGATTCCCAGTTGAATTGACTGAAGAATTGGCTGAAGATAAAGGATTCAAGATTGACCACGCTGGCTTTGAAGCTGCTATGAAAGAACAACAAGAACGTGCTCGTGCAAGTGTTGTTAAAGGTGGTTCAATGGGTATGCAAAACGAAACATTGTCAAGCATCACTGAAGAATCAGTCTTTAGCTATGAAGAAGAAGTTCTTGAATCTACATTGTCAGTTATTATCGCTGATAACGAACGTACTGAAGCTGTTTCAGAAGGTCAAGCTTTGCTTGTTTTCGCTAAAACACCATTCTACGCTGAAATGGGTGGTCAAGTAGCTGACCACGGTGTTATCAAAAACGATAAAGGTGATATCGTCGCTCGCGTGACAGATGTTCAAAAAGCTCCAAACGGTCAAGCTCTTCACACAGTTGAAGTTCTTGCAAGCTTGTCAGTTGGTACAACATACACTCTTGAAATCGACAGCAAACGTCGTCACAGTGTTATCAAAAACCACACAGCTACTCACTTGCTTCACGCTGCACTTCACCACGTTATCGGTGAACACGCTACTCAAGCTGGTTCTCTTAACGAAGAAGGATTCTTGCGCTTTGACTTTACTCACTTTGAAGCAGTAACTGCTGATGAATTGCGTCAAATCGAAGAAGAAGTCAACCAACAAATCTGGAATGCTATCCCAGTTAAAACTGTTGAAACTGACATTGACACAGCTAAATCAATGGGTGCTATGGCCTTGTTCGGTGAAAAATACGGTAAAAACGTACGTGTTGTAACAATTGGTGATTACTCAATTGAACTTTGTGGTGGTACACACGTTTCAAATACAGCAGAAATCGGAATCTTCAAGATTGTCAAAGAAGAAGGTATCGGTTCAGGAACTCGTCGTATCCTTGCTGTAACTGGTAAAGAAGCTTTTGAAGCATACCGTCAAGAAGAAGAAGACCTTAAAGCAATTGCTGAAACTCTTAAAGTGCCTCAATTGAAAGAAGTTACTAAGAAAGTAGTAAGCTTGCAAGAACAATTGCACAAATTGCAAAAAGAAAATGCTGAATTGAAAGAAAAAGCAGCAGCAGCACAAGCTGGTGACGTCTTCAAAGATGTTAAAGAAGCAAACGGTCTTCGCTTTATCGCTAGCCAAGTAACTGTTTCTGATGCTGGTGCTCTTCGCACATTTGCTGATAACTGGAAACAAAAAGATTATTCTGATGTTCTTGTATTGGCAGCAGCTATTGGTGAAAAAGTCAATGTTCTTGTAGCAAGCAAATCAAAAGATGTCCATGCTGGTAACTTGATTAAAGCTTTGGCACCAATCGTATCAGGTCGTGGTGGTGGTAAACCAGACATGGCTATGGCCGGTGGTTCAGATGCTGCTAAAATCGCTGACCTTCTTGCAGCAGTAGCAGAAAATCTTTAAGATGACATCAAAAAATATCTTTCTAAAACTCGCCATTGCCTTAATCAGTGTAACAATCATAATCCTTGCTGGAGTGCTTATTGTCAATAGCATCCAAGGAAAGGTAAACTGGGTACTTATTGTCATTCTCTTTGCAGAAGCAAGCCTACTCAGTAGCCTGATTAAAACCTTGCAAGAAAGAAAATAAAATAAAATGAAAGCTCACCAAACGGTGGGCTTTTTTGCTATGGTTAAAAAATCTTATGATAAAATGGTAATATCATTTAGGAATTCCAGAGATATTCAGGAATAAAAGGGAGATATATGAGAAAATTACCTTCGCCAGTTTGTGTAACATTTTTGTTCTTACTTTTGTTGATGATAATATTTCCATCAGTACGAGAAACATTTATCTTAAGTTATATTAGCATTATGTTGGCTATTTTATTTCATGAATTTGGTCATTTTGCAGTTGGTTATATTACTGGCGTAAAACCACAGCATCTTATTGTTGGTTTTATTAAAATTGATTTTGAAAGAGGATTCCACATTCAATTTAATAATAACTGGATTTACTATGGGGGGATTTATCGCTATAAGGTAGCAAAGTATCCAGAAAAAGCCATTCTAAAATTATTAGTTGGCGGTCCATTATTTAGTTTGATTGGTTCTTTGGTTTTATTTTTGAAACTAGATATACTAACAGTCTTTGGCTATTGTAGTTTTTTACTCTTTTTAGCAACTGCACTTCCTCTGAACTTTTTTGGTCTGTGTAATGATGGTTTTAAAAGTTACAAGTTGTTAGTGCGAGATAATTTATTTCTTTTATATCAAAACGTATCTAGGAAATTATTGCAAGATTATAGCGTTACGACTTTTGATGAAGTTTCAAAAGTTTGTAGCACTTTAGAAAACAAAAATATTCCTGACTATATGATAAATACTTTTTTATTGTATCTGATTTATGCTTGGTTATTGCAAGGAGAAATGTTGCAGATTAGAAATAGTTATCAAAGATTGACAGAGATAAAGCCAAGTAATCAGTTTAATCGAAATTATTACTATAGCCTTCTAGTAAGTTTAGAAGCATTAGTGTATAAGAGGGTGTCTAGTGACTTATTTGCTAAAGTCAACTTGGAGAAATTAGATAAGATTAGCCAAAAACGTCTGCAATATCTATCATGTTTTTATTTAGAAAATAGTGAAGATATAAGTGAGAAAAAAATCGCTTTTCAAGAGGTGTTATCATCATATAGTGAACAAAAATCAGTTTTAGTTCAAGCCGAAAAACAGTTTTTAGTATAAAGTATTCAAAGCTCACCTGATGGTGGGCTTTTTTGGGGTTATAGTTTTTAACTATCAAATCTATTTAAAATAACTATTTTACGAGGAGAAGGGAGACTGCTATAATAGTCACTAAGATTTCAGAAAATTTTCAACAAAAGATAGAATCGAGGAAATCATGAAAGTTTCACTAATTCAGATGGCTATTTACGAAGCTGAGCCGAAGAAAAACATTGAGAATGTCTTAGCTTGGTTAGAAAAAGCAGCGCTTGATGAGCCTGATGTGATTGTTTTGCCAGAAATGTGGAATACAGGTTATGCTTTGGAGCAAATAGCAGAGCTTGCTGATGAGAATGGTCAAGAAACCAAAAACTTGCTTGGAAAGTTTGCGAAGGATCACCAGGTTAATCTGGTGGCTGGTTCTGTGGCAACAAAAAAAGAAACTGGCTTTTTTAATACGACTTATGTTTTTAACCGATCTGGTCAGGTGATTGCTGATTATGATAAAGTTCATCTTTTTGGCTTGATGGGAGAAGATCGTTTTTTGCAGGCTGGGCATCGTGAAAGTACTTTTGAGCTTGATGGTGTCAAGGCAGCTAGTGTCATTTGCTATGATATTCGATTTCCGGAGTGGGTGAGAACCTTGATGTCAAGCGGAGCCAAGGTTTTATTTGTCGTAGCTGAGTGGCCGAAAGAGCGTGTCGAACAATGGGAAATTTTACTTCGTGCGCGTGCAGTTGAAAATCAAGCTTTTGTAGTGGCTGTCAACCGTGTTGGTCAAGGAGCGTTGGATGATTTTTCTGGGCATTCATTGGTTATTGACCCGCTAGGAAATGTTATTTTGCAAGCGCCAGATAATCAAGAAGGTGTTTTTTCGGTAGATATTGACTTATCAGAGGTTGAAAAAGTTCGTGGGCATATTCCTGTTTTTGCTGACCGAAAACCAGAGTTGTATCATTAAGGGGGGAGTTAGGATGTTTCCACAATCAGATATTTTACAAACATTGCCAAAACAATTTTTTGCTAGCCTTGTTGCTAAGGTCAATGCAAAAGTGGCTGAAGGTTATGATGTGATTAATCTTGGTCAAGGAAATCCTGATCAGCCGACATACGATTATATTGTTGATGCTTTGATTGAAGCTGCTAAGAATCCAGCATCCCATAAATATTCACAATTTCGTGGGAATGCAAATTTTAAAGAAGCGGCTAGTCAATTCTACAAGGAAAATTATCAGGTAAGTCTTGACAGTGAAAAGGAAATTTGTGTTCTTGGTGGTGCAAAGATTGGGTTGGTTGAGTTTCCTTTGGCAATGATGAATCCAGGAGACTTGCTATTGTTGCCAGACCCAGGTTATCCAGACTATCTTTCTAGTGTTGCATTAGGGAAAATCGAATATGAAACCTTCCCTTTGAAAGCTGAAAATAACTTCTTGCCAGACTTGTCAGCTATTCCAAAAGAAGTGGCAAAGCGTGCCAAATTTATCTACATCAATTACCCTAACAATCCTACCGGAGCTGTGGCAACGGCAGCATTTTATGAAGAATTGGTTGCTTGGGCGAAAAAATACGAGGTCGGTGTTGTTAGCGACTTTGCTTATGGGGCTTTGGGAGCAGACGGTTACCAAAATCCAAGTTTTTTATCAACACCTGGAGCAAAAGAAGTAGGTATTGAACTTTACACATTTTCGAAAACTTTTAACATGGCAGGTTGGCGTTTGGCATTTGCTGCAGGAAATGCTGAGATGATTGAAGCTCTTAATCTCCTACAAGATCACCTCTTTGTTAGTATTTTTCCGGCTATCCAAGATGCTGGCGCGGTTGCCCTTTTAGACAAACGTGCGAAAGCAGCAATCGCAGAACTTAATCACAAATATGATGAACGCCGTCACACTTTTGTTAAAGCAGCTGAAAAAATTGGTTGGCATGCTTTTGAATCAAAAGGTTCGTTTTATGCCTGGATGCCTGTTCCAAAAGGATACAACAGCGAAAGCTTTGCTGATTTACTTTTGAATGAAGCCCATGTTGCCGTTGCACCAGGAAAAGGTTTCGGACAAGCAGGAGATGGCTACGTCAGAATCGGACTCCTAGTTGAACCAGAACGCCTTGAAGAAGCCGTCGAGCGAATTAGCAAACTGAAATTATTTGAAAAATAATGAAAGTACGAATGAAAATTCGTGCTTTTTTTATGTTTTATGCAAAAAACACTTGACTTATGAATAAATATACTATAAAATTGAATACATATTTATTCAAGGAGTGTATATTATGAGAGTGTCGATTGTTGGTATCACTGGATACAGTGGTCTAGAATTAGTTAAATTATTGAATAATCATAAAAAAGTAACGATTGCTTCGATTCATGCAACTAAGGAAATCGGTCGACGATTATCAGACTTATACCCTTACTTAGTTGGTGTCTGTGACTTGGTTATCGAAGAATTTGATGCCGAGAAAATCATGGCAAAATCAGACTTGGTATTCTTTGCTACACCAAGTGGGGTCGCAAGCAAGTTGGCACAGCCTTTTGTGGAAGCTGATTTTCCAGTGATAGATTTGTCAGGGGACCATCGCTTGCCAGCCTATCTTTATGAAAAATGGTATAAAAAAACACCGGCAAGTGATGATGTTCTGAATAAATTTACATATTCTTTAGCTGAATTCACAGATGTTAAGGATAAGAAATTTATTTCAAACCCAGGGTGTTATGCGACAGCAACAGAACTAGCTTTGATCCCTTTGCTAAAAGCAGGTGTGGTTGAAGAAGATTCAATCATCGTTGATGCTAAAAGTGGTTTGACAGGTGCTGGTAAGGCACTTTCTGAATCAAGTCATTTTGTTAATGTGCATGATAATTACGTGACTTACAAGTTGAATCGTCACCAGCACATTCCAGAAATTGTGCAAGAGTTGAAGTTGTTCGATGACAAGGTTAATCACATTCAATTTTCAACATCACTTTTGCCAGTTAATCGCGGTATCATGTCAACGGTTTATGTTAAGTTGAAAAAGCCACTAACAAATGCAAATCTTTTTGCTATCTATGAAGATTCTTACAAAGATACGCCTTTTGTTCGTGTGCAAGATGATTTACCAGAATTGCACAATGTTATTGGCTCAAACTTTACAGATATTGGTTTCCTCTACAATGAGGTCACAAATGTCTTAACCATCGTTTCAGTTATTGACAATTTGATTAAAGGAGCGGCTGGGCAGGCTGTCCAGAACCTCAACTTGATGAATGGTTGGGATGAAACAGAAGGATTATTGATTTCACCAAATTATTTATAGTCTAGAAAGGGTATGAAATATGAAAGTTATTGAAGGTAATGTAGCAAGCCCACTTGGATTTTCAGCAGATGGATTACATGCAGGGTTTAAGAAAAGAAAACTTGATTTTGGTTGGATTGTATCTGAAGTGCCAGCTAGCGTTGCTGGGGTTTATACGACAAATAAAGTTATTGCAGCGCCACTAATTGTGACACGTCAGTCTGTTAAAAAAGCACAAAAAATGAAAGCCATCGTGGTTAACTCAGGTGTTGCCAATTCTTGTACAGGTGTGCAAGGAATGGAAGATGCTTATACAATGCAAAAATGGACAGCAGAAAAACTTGGTGTAGAACCTGATTTGGTCGGTGTCGCTTCAACTGGTGTGATTGGTGATTTGTTGCCAATGGATACTCTTAAAACAGGTCTTTCTAAACTTGTGGTGAATGGGAATTCAGATGATTTTTCAAAAGCTATTTTGACAACAGATACTATGGTTAAAACTGTTGCAGTTACGGAAAAATTCGGTCGTGATGAAGTTACCATGGCAGGTGTGGCAAAAGGTTCTGGTATGATTCACCCTAACATGGCAACCATGCTAGCTTTCATCACTTGTGATGCTAATATTTCAAGTGAAACTTTGCAACTAGCTCTTAGCCAAAATGTTGAAACGACATTTAACCAAATCACCGTTGATGGTGATACGTCAACAAATGATATGGTTCTTGTTATGTCAAATGGTTGCACTTTGAACGAAGAAATTTTGCCAAATACGCCTGAGTTTGATAAATTCTCAGCCATGCTTAATTACGTGATGCAAGAATTGGCTAAAATGATTGCCAAAGACGGTGAAGGCGCAAGCAAACTCATTGAAGTGAATGTTAAAAATGCTCCAAACGCTCTTGATGCACGCATGATGGCTAAAAGTGTTGTTGGTTCAAGCCTTGTGAAGACAGCGATTTTTGGTGAAGACCCTAACTGGGGACGTATTTTAGCGGCTGTCGGTTATGCAGGTGTTGATGTCCCTGTAGATAACATTGATATTTATTTAGGTGATGTTCCAGTTATGCTAAAATCAAGTCCCGTTGAATTTGAAGCAGAAGAAATGCAAGATGTCATGCACGAAGATGAGATTACCATCACTGTTGATTTGCATGCGGGTGAGGCGCAAGGAAAAGCTTGGGGTTGTGATTTGTCATACGATTACGTGAAAATCAATGCCCTCTATCGTACATAAAGGGATAAGATTATGAAAGATACAATTGTGATTAAAATTGGTGGCGTTGCTAGCCAAAACTTGTCGCAAGACTTTTTAGCACAAGTCAAAAAATGGAAAGATGCCCATAAAAATTTGGTCATTGTGCATGGTGGCGGCTATGCTATTAATAAATTAATGGAAGATAACCAAGTACCAGTTAAAAAAATCAATGGTCTTCGTGTAACCAGTCAATCTGATATGAAGTTGGTCAGCTATGCTCTTCTTCACATGGTTGGTGAAAATTTGACTAAAAAACTAAACCAATCATCTATTGATAGTATTCAGTTGCTATCAAATATCAAAAGAGTGGTGACAGCTGATTTTCTTGATAAGGAAACTTATGGTTACGTTGGTGATGTCTCACATATTCAGACACCGATTTTGGAGCAAATGCTTGATAATCAAATGTTGCCAGTACTTGCTTCAATTGGTTATTCAAAAGAAGGCGATATGCTCAACATCAACGCTGATTATTTAGCAACAGCGGTTGCGATTGCCTTGAATGCTGAAAAATTGGTTTTGATGACAGATGTGAAAGGTGTTTTGGAAAATGGTGAAGTGCTTGATAGCCTGACTTCGAAAGAATTTCAAGAAAAGATCGATCAAGGCATTATCACTGGCGGTATGATTCCAAAAATTGAGTCAGCAGTGAACACTGTTTTAGCAGGTGTTGGTGAAGTATTGATTGGCGACAATCTTGTAACAGGAACTTCAATCATTTGCTAGGGATAAGGGGAGCAAGTAATGACAAAGTTATTTCAAAATTATAAACGCGCAGCTATTGAATTTGTTAAGGCGCAAGGAAATTATCTGTTTGATCAAGATGGTAAAAAATACCTTGATTTCTCAACAGGAATTGGGGTAACCAACCTTGGTTTTCACCCACAAGTTAAGGCAGCTCTTCTAAAACAAGCAGAAGAAATCTGGCATATGCCTAACTTGTATCATAATTCTTTGCAAGAAGAAGTGGCTGGTAAATTAATCGGTGACAAAGACTACCTGGCTTTCTTTGCTAATAGCGGTGCGGAAGCAAATGAAGCAGCCATTAAAATCGCTCGTAAATCCACTGGTAAGCAAGAAATTATTACCTTTGTCAATTCTTTCCACGGTCGTACCTTTGGTTCCATGTCAGCGACTGGTCAAGATAAAATCAAGACTGGTTTTGGTGATGGTGTGCCACATTTCAGCTACGCTACTTACAACGATTTGGACAGCGTTAAAGCTTTGGTAACGGAAGATACGGCAGCTGTCATGTTAGAATTAGTTCAAGGAGAATCAGGTGTTCGTCCAGCTGACAAAGCCTTTGTGACAGCTTTGAGTCAATTCTGTCAAGAAACAGGAATTTTACTGATTGTTGATGAAGTCCAAACTGGTATGGGACGTACTGGTAAGCTCTTCTCATTTGAGCATTATGGAATTGAACCAGATATTTTCACCTTGGCTAAAGGTCTTGGAAATGGTGTTCCCGTTGGTGCCATGATTGCCAAAGAAAAACTTGGTTCAGCCTTTTCATACGGTAGTCACGGTTCAACTTTCGGTGGTAATAAATTAGTCATGTCAGCAGCCTCAAGCGTACTGGATATTATTCTGGCTGACGGTTTCTTACCACAAGTACTTGAAAATGGTAATTATTTGCAAACGGAACTGAAAAAAGTCTTGGCTGACAATCCTAAAGTGACTGACGTTCGCGGTCTTGGCTACATGATTGGGATTGAAACCAGTGAAAACCTAGCGGTCTTGGTTGAAAAAGCGCGTGACAAAGGTTTGATTGTGTTGACAGCAGGAACCAATGTCATTCGTCTCTTGCCACCATTAACCTTGACAAAAGAAGAAATCGACCAAGGTGTAGCCATTTTGGCAGATGTTTTTGCATAAAACCTAAGAAGCTGGACAGTTTGTTTCAGCTTTTTTTTAGGTTGACAAATTGTGTGTAATTGTATAGAATTTTCTAATAATAGAAGAGGTGAAAAAATGGCTAAAAAAGTTCTTGTTGTTTCAGGACACCCTGATTTGAAAAATGATTCTTTGGCAAATAAAACCATTTTAAAAGAAATTAAAAAGCTCTATCCAGAAGTTGAATTGGATATTTTGAGCAATTTGTATCCTGATTATCAGATTGATGTGGCTGCTGAGCAAGATAAGCTCCGTTGGGCAGATGTCATTGTTTTCCAATACCCGCTTTATTGGTACATGACCCCATCTTTGATGAATAAATGGATTGAAAAAGTTTTTGTGCATGGTTTTTCTCACGGGTCAAATGGCAATGCCTTGAAAGATAAATACTTGATTGCATCTTTGACAACTGGTGCAGGAGAAGCAGCTTATAGCGCTGAATCTGGTACAACGATCGAAGACCTTTTAGCACCAATTCGTTTGACAGCTAAATTGACGCAGCTTAACTTTGTTGGTCATGTTGTCACACATGGTGTGTCTTATTCACTGCGTGAGGATGCTGACAAAACCCAAGAAATGATTGCAAAATCTCAAGTACATGCTAAAAAACTGGTAGAAATGATTGAAAGTTTGTAGGAAATAAGGCTCGGTTTTATTAACCGGGTCTTTTTTTGACAAAAATCATGTTCTTTTTGACAATTATTTTTATATTTTTGACAAATATCCTTGTCATTTTTAGAAGGTAGTGCTATAATCAATTCATCAAAGGGAAAAGGAGAATAAGACTTGGTAGGAAAATTAAACTCAAAAAGTAATTGTTATCGATTACTAGGATGGAGGAAAATTTGGTATTAAAAAATCGTCTGAAAGAATTACGTGCGCGTGATGGTTTGAATCAGACACAGTTAGCCAAATTGGCGAAAGTTTCTAGACAAACGATTAGTCTTTTGGAACGTAATGAGTATACGCCGTCGGTGATTATCGCTTTGCGCATTGCAAAAATCTTTAATGAACCTGTCGAAAATGTTTTTAGTCTTGATGAAGAGGGAGAAGAATAATGAATAAGACAAAACAATTAACAACAAAACAACGTGTTTTATTTTATCTAGGAATTGTTACTGTTAGTGCTCTTGTCGGAGGAGTAACTGGTGCTTTAGGACTTGGTCTTGGTGATAAGGTTTTAACGTTTAATTTTGATATTTTTATGACTTTTGTCTACATACTGACTGCTATGTCAATTCTCGTGACATTATGGTTTATGTACCAAGCGAATCATTATCAAAATCGTTATGAGGCTATGGACGAAGATGTTGAAGAAGAAAGCTATGAGGTTTATCGCAAGACATTTAAAAATTTAGGATTTGCAACAACTTTTTACAATGTCTCAGTAGCACTTATTCTCTTTTCAATAGGAGTTGCTGTTTGTGATTTTCATACTAGAATTGTTAATGATTCAGCGTTCAAAATTACAGCATATGCAATTGAATTTACCTTTTTTATTCTTTTATTTGTACTTCAAATAGCGATATTTAAATTAACTCAAAAAATTCGTCACTACAAATTATCAGCTTTTCCGACTATTAAAGAAGTAAAAGAATTTGCTTATTCTTATGATGAAGGTGAACTTCAAGCAAATTATGAGCAAACTTTCTTGATTGTTTTCAATCTTAATCAGTATTTACCATTTGTTTATGCTATCTTGTGTGTGTTAGCAGTCGTGAGTTCGCTCGATGTTACCTCAGGTTTGGTAGTAACAACAGGAATTTATATCTATATCAACCTTGCTAACATTCGCTTTGTGAATAAATATTTTAGAAAATAATAAAAATGATTGACAGCACTTCTAATTCGTGCTAATCTAAAACAGAATTGAATAGTTTTCTTCGGGGCAGGGTGAGATTCCCGACCGACGGTGATATTGTCTCCTTGATTGCTATTTGCTTTTATTCGTTGTTGACACCTCTTGCCTAACACCAGTTATGTCTGCGAGGCTGCCGCCTAAACTAAAAGCAAATCATCAATCAACTTTGTTTGGTTTGATATCCAAGCGAGATAGTTAAGTCCGTGAGCGCAAGCTGATCTGGTGCAATTCCAGAACCGACAGTATAGTCTGGATGAGAGAAGAATTGATAGAGTGTCAAAAGGCAAGCTCTTGCTTTTTGGAATACTTTTTTACTTGTCTTTAATTCCCCGTGGTGTAAGCTGCGGGGATTTTAGTTTAGTAACTTCGTGGCATTGTCAGAATTTTTTGATAATACTTCAAGTGTTATCCCGATGAAAATAACTAGCTAGGCCATTCTAGTTTAGTGATTTTTATCGGGATTTTTTAGTCTAGAAAGGAGGACGATTATGGATAATTATTATATGTCGCAGGCAATTGCAGAAGCTAAAAAAGGTTTTCGTCAAACTTATACCAATCCTTTAGTTGGTGCGGTGATTGTCAAAGACGATCATGTGATTGCTCGTGGTGCGCATTTGCAGTATGGTCATGAGCATGCTGAAAAGAATGCTATTTTACATTGTCAAACTCCTGAAGAACTAGTCGATTCAACACTTTATGTAACATTGGAACCTTGTCATCACAGGGGAAAACAGCCCCCCTGTACCCAAGCGATTCTAGCAGCTGGCATTAAAAAGGTGGTGGTTGGTCAACTTGATCCCAATCCTTTGGTGGCTGGGAAAGGGCTAGCTTTCTTGAAAGAAGAAGGCATCGAAGTGGTGACTGGTGTTTTAGAAGAAGAGGCTAGAGGCCTTAATCCTCACTATAATTTTTACTACGAACACCAGCGACCTTACGTGGTTTTAAAACAAGCGGTTAGCTTAGATGGAAAAATAGCGGTGCTTGGTAAACGCACAGCTTTGACGGATGCTGAAACTAATCGTTTCGTTCATGATGAACGCGATGATTATCAGGCTATTTTGGTTGGTGCTGACACAGTCTTGATTGATAACCCGCGTTTACTGGGAGCGGGGACAAGTTTGTACCCTATTGTTCGTGTGATTTTGGATGAAGCTGGTCGTGTTTTTGAGAGACGAGATTTGCAGATTTTTATGGATGACTCAGCTCCAGTTCTCATTTTTAGCAAGCGTAAGGTCACAGATTTACCTAGTCATGTGAAGGTGATTGATTTGCCTGGGTTTTCGGTTGCAAATATCCTGCAGGTGCTTTATGACGAAAAGATTCAATCGGTTTATGTTGAGGGAGGAGCGGCTGTTCATGATGCTTTTTTAGATAGCAGACTTTGGGATGAAATCATTTCTTATGTGACGCCTAAGATTATTGGGGGAAATGGCAAAGCAGCAATGTCAAGTTTCCGTTTGGTAGAAGAAGTGTTAGAGTTGCAAGATTTTTCATGCCAAAAGATTGGAAATACAATCAGATTGTCAGCCAAAAGGAGAGTATGATGTTTACGGGATTAATTCAAGAACAAGGACGTATTAGTCGGATTGTCAAACACCAGCACACGATTAAATTAACTTGCAAAGCTTCACGAAAATTGTTAGCAGATTACAAAATCGGTGACAGTATGGCCATTAATGGCGTGTGCCTTACCTGTGTGGCTAAATCAGGTGATTTATTTACTGTTGATGTCATGCCAGAAACCTTTAGACGGACAATTTTTTCAGAAAGTCGTGTGGGTGATTTGGTTAATTTAGAACTGGCCATGTCAGCCAATGCGCGTTTTGAAGGGCACCTTGTGACGGGGCACGTAGATGGTGTGGCAACTCTTGTCCAAAAAAAGAGCGATGAAGCTGCTCTGGTACTCAGCTTTGCTTTTCCAAAAGAACTTGAAGGGCAAATCGTTGGGCAGGGGTCAATCGCAGTCAATGGGGTTAGCCTAACGGTGGTGTCGGTTAAGTCGGGACAATTTAGTGTGTCACTAATCCCGCATACGGCAAAAGAAACTAACTTGGCTAGTCTTAAAAAAGGCGACAAGGTCAATATTGAGACTGATATTTTAGCAAAATACATGCAGGCACAAGTGGCAAGGATGAAAGGAGAATAAATGTTTAAGGATGTTGAAAAGGCTCTTTTTGACTTGAGAGCAGGAAAATTAATTATCGTGGTCGATGATGATGACCGCGAAGCTGAAGGGGACTTAGTTGGTCTGGCAGAATTGGCAAGCCCAGAAAATGTGAATTTTATGACCAAGCACGCGCGTGGCTTGATTTGTGCACCAGTATCTGAGGAGATTGCTAATCGTTTGGAGCTTGTTCCAATGTCAGAAGAAAATACGGATGCACATGGCACAGCTTTTACCATTAGCGTAGACCACAAAGAAACTTCAACAGGGATTTCAGCTTTTGACCGCGCTAAGACTATTCAAGAATTGGCGTCGGTAAGTAGTAAAGCAAGTGATTTTCACAGACCTGGTCACATGTTTCCATTGGTGGGAAGAAGCGGTGGCGTTCTAGAGCGCCGTGGGCATACGGAAGCTAGTCTTGATTTGGCACGCCTTTCAGGTGGTAAAGAGGCAGCTTACATTTGTGAGATTTTAAAAGATGATGGCACGATGGCTCGTAAAGCTGATTTACATGATTTTGCTAGCAAGTGGAATTTGACCATGATTGAAGTTGGTGATATCGCCCGCTATGTGAGCTTTCAAGATAGTCCCAAGGTAAAGTTGCCATCAAGTTATGGTGACTTTGACCTTCAGTTATTTGAAGATGAAGAAAAGCGCGAGCACGTTCTTTTATCAAAAGGAGATTTAACGACAGATGAACCGCTTTTACTGCGTTTGCATTCCGAGTGCTTAACTGGTGATATTTTTGGGTCTTTGCGTTGTGATTGCGGGGAACAGTTGCATGCTGCTATGGAAAAAATTGACCAAGTTGGTCGCGGAGCTATTTTGTACCTTCGTCAAGAAGGGCGAGGCATCGGTTTAAAAAATAAACTAAAGGCTTATCAGTTGCAAGAAGAAGGTTTGGACACTTATGAGGCAAATCTTGAGCTTGGCTTTGCTCCAGATGAGCGTGATTACCAGATTGCAGCGGATATTTTGAGCTTTTTGGATATCAAGCAGGTAAAACTTTTGACTAATAATCCTGATAAGTTAGAGCAGCTTGAAATGGCGGGCATAGATATTGTGGAGCGTTTGCCCTTGCAAATGCCAGCCCACCAGGAGAATCGCGCTTACTTGCAAACTAAACAAGAAAAATTTCATCATTTATTACACATCGTATAAGGAGAATAATCATGACAACATTTGAAGGAAAATTTATCGGAAAAGACTTAAAGATTGCTATCGTAGTTGCACGTTTTAATGAATTTATCACCTCAAAACTATTGGGTGGTGCCGTGGACGGTCTAGTTAGAAATGAGGTGGCTGAGGATGATATCGATGTTTATTGGGTCCCAGGCGCTTTTGAAATTCCGTTTATGACGAAAAAAATCGTTGCCAGCGGTAAATACGACGGTGTTATCACACTCGGTAGTGTCATTCGTGGGTCAACAAGTCACTACGATTTGGTTTGTAATGAAGTAGCTAAAGGGGTTGGGCAAATCAATCTTTCTAGCGATATTCCAGTTATGTTTGGTGTGATTACCACTGAGGATATCGAGCAAGCTATCGAACGTTCTGGTTCAAAAGCAGGTAATAAAGGTAGCGAATGCGCCCAAGGTGTCCTTGAAATGATTAATTTGGCAAAACAAATGTAATGAAAAAAAGCTAAGACGATTTGTCTTAGCTTTTTTGGTGTTAAGCTTAGAGGTTTAAAGGATTATTTTTTTACTAAAAACATTTTTCCTTGTGTTGGGATGATGATAGCAAGTGCTAAAATAACGAAGACTAGGGTTAACAGTCCAGCTGTACCATTGACACTGAGTGAATAAAGGTAAGGTGACATGCCTTTTGGTGCGTAGCTTCCCCAGAAGATAAAACCAGCGACATAGTGCCAGAAGTAGCGGACAAAAACAGCAAGTGTGGCACCGATAGTAGAGTAAATCAGAGCACGTCCTTTATTGTCTTTAGAAAGAGCATTTTGAAATGGTGCAGATAAAAATCCAGCCAAGCCCATTGAGATAAAGGCGATGATGTATTCGATGATAACTTGTGACAAAGCTAAGTACCAAACTTTACCTAAAATAAAGTGAAGTAAGCCCCAGATAAGACCAGCTAGAGTTCCGTATTTGGGACCGCGACGTAGGGCAAAAAGGACGACTGGCACCGCACCGAATGAAGGGGTGAACCAGCTAGCAAAATCTGGAATATAAGATAAAGCCATAGCAAAAGCAGCAACCAATGCAGTCTCAATTAAAGCAGACAATTGAGAATTCTTCGACGACATAAAAAAGCTCCTTCTAACACAAAGGAGCTTTTTCTGATAATATGTTCAATGCTATTTTAATCACGTTTAAAAAAGTCATATCACAATCCCTACGCTCGTCCTAACGAGATCAGGTTATCAGGATTTCGCAAATGCGATCTCAGCCGATGGCACTCCTTTGTGAATTCAATTTGTATATAGTCTAGCATGAAAGAAAGTTTCTTGTCAAGCTAGTTTGGGATAATTTTTTGAAAATTCTAATCAAGTCCATAATTGTAATCATCATCTTGCATAGCTTCAACAGAACCAAGAAGATATCCGTTCCCGACCTGACTAAAGAAATCATGGTTAGAAGTCCCTGTTGAAATGCCATTCATAACGATTGGGTTGACATCATTAGCGGTATCAGGGAAAAGCGGGTCTTGCCCTAAGTTCATGAGAGCTTTGTTGGCGTTATAACGTAAGAAAGTCAGAACTTCCTCAGTCCAGCCAACTTGGTCATAAAGTGTTTTGGTGTAATTTTCTTCATTTTCATAGAGTTGATAAAGTAAGTCATACATCCAATCACGCAGGTTATCTTGCTCTTTATCAGATAATTCATTGAAACCAAGTTGGAATTTATAGCCAATGTAAGTTCCGTGGACAGATTCATCGCGGATGATTAGCTTGATAATTTCAGCGACATTTGCCAATTTATTGTTGCCAAGATAATAAAGAGGAGTGAAAAATCCAGAGTAGAAGAGGAAAGTTTCAAGGAAAGTTGAGGCAACTTTCTTTTGCAGCGCAGTGCCATTTTCATAAATATCATTGATAATTTTGGCTTTTTTCTGTAAGTATTCGTTGTTGTTCGTCCATTCAAAGATTTCTTCGATTTCTGATTTTGTGTTAAGTGTTGAAAAAATGGAAGAGTATGATTTGGCGTGGACAGATTCCATAAATTGGATATTGTTGAGGACGGCTTCTTCGTGAGGTGTTCTGACATCTGCACGAATAGCTTCAACACCAGATTCTGATTGCATGGTGTCAAGAAGAGTCAAGCCACCAAATACTTTACCCACCAATTCTTTTTCTTGGTCAGAAAACTTGCGCCAATCATCGAGGTCATTTGACAGCGGGATGCGCGTATCAAGCCAGAATTGTTCGGTCAACTTTTCCCAAGTTGACTTGTCAATCACATCCTCAATCTCATTCCAGTTAATGGCTTTATAATATGTTGTCATGTTTTTTGATTTCTCCTAAGAGTAGTTGTAAGAAAGCCAACCAAAAGACCGGCATTTCAAATAGTGATTCAAGTTATGTTTTTTATCCTGTTTGGGTCGTAACGCCTACAGAGATAAAACAAAGTGTTCAGTTAAATCACACAGCTTTCGCATTGGTTTGAGCCAACTTCTTCACCGTCATCTGTAAAGGTGCGGATGTAATAGATTGATTTGAGCCCTTTATTGAAAGCATAGTGACGTAAGATAGAAAGGTCACGGGTAGTTTGCTTGCTTTGCGTTTTCCATTCGTAGAGTCCTTCTGGAATGTCACTGCGCAAGAACAATGTGAGTGATAATCCTTGATCGACGTGTTCAGTAGCTGCAGCATAAACATCAATCACTTTTCGCATATCCATATCATAAGCAGACGTGTAGTAAGGAATTGTATCTGTCGACAAACCAGCAGCAGGGTAGTAAATCTTACCGATCTTCTTTTCTTGACGTTCTTCAATACGTTGCGTAATTGGATGAAGTGACGCAGAAACATCATTGATATAAGAAATAGAACCATTTGGAGCAACTGCTAAACGATTTTGGTGATAGAGCCCGTCTGCTATGATAGCATCACGAAGCTCAGCCCAATCTTTACCACTAGGGATAAAATGATCTGCAAAAAGTTCTTTCACGCGGTCAGATTTTGGTACAAATTCACCTGTGATGTATTTATCAAAGTAGCTGCCATCAGCGTAGCTTGATTTTTCAAAGCCTACAAATGTCTGCTTGCGTTCACGAGCAATCTGGTTAGACTCGACTAATGTCCAGTAATTGAGCAACATGAAATAGGTGGTTGTAAATTCAATAGATTCCGGACTTCCATAGTGAATATGGTTTTGAGCTAGGTAGGTGTGAAGTCCCATAGCACCAAGTCCAAAGGTATGAGCTTGTTCATTACCATGCTTGATTGTTGGCACAGCTTCAATTGATGACGTGTCTGATACGAAAGTTAAGGCACGTGTCATGGCTTTGATAGAACGACCAAAATCAGGGGAAGTCATCATATTAACCACATTGGTTGAACCAAGGTTACATGAAATATCTGTTCCCATTTTGACAAATTCTTGGGCGTCGTTGATAATACTTGGCTTTTGAACTTGAAGAACTTCAGAGCATAGATTTGACATGATGATTTTGCCATCGATTGGATTCGTGCGGTTAGCGGTGTCAATGTTAATCACGTAGGGATAACCAGACTCTTGTTGGAGTTTTGAAATTTCAGTTTCCAAATCACGCGCTTTAATTTTGGTTTTGACAATGTTTGGATTAGCGACCATTTTGTCGTACTCAGCTGTAATATCGACATAACTGTATGGCACACCGTACTCACGCTCGACACTATAGGGACTAAAGAGATACATGTCTTCGTTTTTACGAGCTAATTCGTAAAATTTATCTGGGATGGTGATCCCAAGCGAAAGGGTTTTGACGCGCACTTTTTCGTCAGCATTTTCCTTTTTAGTTGATAAAAATGCCATGATATCTGGGTGGAAAACATCGAGATAAACAGCACCAGCACCTTGACGTTGACCAAGTTGATTTGAGTATGAAAAACTATCTTCAAAGAGTTTCATCACTGGGACAACACCGGACGCTGCGCCTTCGTAGCCTTTGATTGGCGCACCAGCTTCACGCAAGTTTGACAAGCTGATACCGACCCCGCCCCCGATACGTGACAATTGCAGGGCTGAATTGATAGAACGTCCGATAGCATTCATATCATCTGTCACAGAAATCAAGAAACACGATACAAATTCACCGCGTCGACTTCGTCCAGCGTTCAAAAAAGAAGGAGTGGCTGGTTGGTAACGTTGATTAATCATCTCAAGTGCTAAATCCTGCGCCAGCTCTTCATTTCCATCAGCAAAATAAAGGGCATTAAAGAGCACACGGTCTTCGATACTCTCAAGATATTGGCTGCCGTCATTTGTCTTTAAAGCATACTGTTGGTAGAACTTGTAAGCTGCCATGAAAGATTTGAAGCGAAACTTGTGAGACTGCAAGTCTTTAGACAAGTTTTCAATAAAGTCTGGTGAGTATTTACCGATGAATTCAGCTTCGATGTAATCATTGGCAATTAGATAGTCAATTTTTTCAGTGATGCTTTCAAATGTCATGGTGTTTGGAATGACATTTTCAAGAAAGAAAGCTTTAAGAGCTTCTTTATCTTTATTTAACGGGATTTGACCGTTTACTGGACGGTTGATTTCATTATTAAGGCGAAAGTAAGAGACTTCGCCAAGATTTTTAAGACTCATAAATAAAGTAAGTTACCTAGTTCATAGATTGAGTAAGGTAATTCCTTTCTAATTCAAGATGGAAGAGTAGTTAAATAATTTCTTTTAGTTTATTTGGTTGAAATCCTGAAAAGGCAATTTCGCCAGCTTTGATAACTGGAGCGGCTGTAAAACCAAGACTTTTAACGTAATCAATCATATCTGGACGTTCATCCATGTTAATTTCTTGGAAATCAGCGCCCGCTTTTTCTAAAAGTTTTTTAGTCATTTTGCATTGCATGCAATTATTTTTTGAAAAAAGTGTAATTTTATTAGCCATTAGGCTTTCCTCCATAAATCGTTATCTTTTTTTAATTCAATGTTTAATTAGAATAGCCAAAATATACCAAAAAAGCAACCAAAAAGGCTTACAAAAACACCATATGTAGTGGTTGATGGTTGCAATCGGTACAAAATGTAGTGATATCAAGGCTTGACAGCTTTTTAATTTTTAAGTAACATATCATGTTAGGAAAGCTGACACATACCTGTAAATTAATGTTGACAAAATTTTCTGAATTTTGTATAATTAAAAACAATATCATTATAATCGGGGGTCCGTACATGACAGAGTTCTTATCTAAATTTTCTTTCAAAGAGAATGACTATTCTTACCTTAATCTTGAAGAAGCCGTTTCTCATTATGGAGGAAATATCAAAAGAATCCCTTACACTATTCGTATATTACTTGAAAGTTTACTCAGAAAGTATGATGGAGTAGATGTTACAAAAAGTCACATTGAAAATTTAGCAACTTACAATCCTAAAAACATCCAAGGCGAAGTACCATTCAAACCAAGTCGTGTTATCCTACAAGATTTCACTGGTGTACCAGTTGTTGTCGACCTTGCATCAATGCGTGATGCCATCGTTTCAAATGGTGGTGATGCAGATTTAATCAACCCTGAAATTCCAGTTGATTTGGTTATTGACCACAGTGTCCAAGTTGATTTCTTTGGCTGTGATACAGCTTTAGAAGATAACATTAATATGGAATTTAAACGTAACAATGAGCGTTACGAATTTTTGAAATGGGCTGAAAAATCATTCGATAATTACCGTGCTGTTCCACCAGCAACAGGGATTATCCACCAAGTTAATATTGAGTATTTGAGTGATGTTGTCATTGAAAAAGATGGCATGCTTTATCCTGATTCAATGTTTGGTACTGATAGTCACACCACAATGATCAATGGTATTGGTGTGCTTGGTTGGGGTGTCGGAGGTATCGAAGCAGAAGCAGCTATGCTTGGTGAAGCTTCATTCTTCCCAATTCCAGAAGTTATCGGTGTACGTTTGACAGGTAAATTGCCTAAGATTGCGACTGCAACTGACTTGGCACTTAAAGTGACACAAGTCCTTCGTCAAGAAAAAGTTGTCGGCAAATTCGTTGAGTACTTTGGTGATGGTCTTTCAAATCTTAGCCTTGCCGAGCGTGCAACTATCGCTAATATGGCTCCTGAATACGGGGCAACATGTGGTTATTTCCCAATCGATGATGAAACGCTTAACTACATGCGTTTGACAAACCGTGATGAAGACCACATTGCATTGACAAAAGAATATGCTAAACGTAACAATCTTTTCTATGATCCAGAGCATCAAGCTGAATACACTAAAGTTGTTGAGATTGATTTGTCTACCATCTCACCAAGTATCTCTGGACCAAAACGTCCACAAGATTTGATTGATTTGACACAAGCCAAACAAACTTTCCAAGAAAGCTTGACACGCGAAGCAGGTGTTCAAGGATTTGGTTTGACAGCAGATGAGATTAATAAAACAGCGACTGTTCACTTTGAGGACCAAGATGTGGAAATCAAGACTGGACATGTGGCAATTGCAGCTATCACATCATGTACGAATACTTCAAATCCTTACGTGCTCATGTCAGCTGGTTTGCTTGCCAAAAATGCTGTTGAACGTGGTTTACGCGTGGCTCCAACAGTCAAAACATCACTTGCCCCTGGTTCAAAAGTGGTGACAGGTTATCTTCGCAACTCTGGTTTGCAAACTTACCTAGATACACTTGGCTTTAACATTGTCGGTTACGGTTGTACAACATGTATCGGTAACTCAGGTAGCCTTCGTCCAGAAGTAGCTGAAGCAATTACTGATACTGATTTGTTAGCGTCAGCTGTTTTGTCAGGTAACCGTAACTTTGAAGGACGTGTTAATCCACTCGTCAAAGCAAACTTCCTTGCTAGCCCACCACTTGTTGTAGCTTATGCGCTCGCTGGAAATACTAACATTGACTTGACAACAGAACCACTTGGTTTTGATCAAAATAATGAACCAGTCTACCTTAAAGACATCATGCCAACAAATGACGAAGTGGCAAAATACGTTGACCAATTTGTCACACGTGAATTGTTCGAACATGAGTATGAGCATGTTTTCACTGATAGTGAAAAATGGAACCAAATTCCAACAGAAGAAAGTAAAATCTATCATTGGAATGAAGCCTCAACCTACATCCAAAACCCACCATACTTTGATAACTTGGGTGATGATTTGGCAATCAAACCACTTAAAAAACTTAAACCATTAGCTAAATTTGGCGATAGTGTCACAACTGACCACATCTCACCAGCAGGAAACATCGCTAAAAACAGTCCAGCTGCTAAATATTTGACAGAACATGGTGTTGATTACCTTGATTTCAACTCATATGGTAGCCGCCGTGGTAACCACGAAGTCATGATGCGCGGGACATTTGCCAACATTCGTATTCAAAACCAATTAGCTGACGGTAAAATTGGTGGTTATACAAAATACAATGGCGAATTGATGCCAATTTACGATGCAGCCATGCATTATAAAGAAGATAAGGTTGATACTTTGGTCATTGCTGGTAAAGACTATGGTATGGGATCAAGTCGTGACTGGGCTGCCAAAGGGTCAAACCTTCTTGGAGTTAAAGCTGTTCTTGCTGAGAGCTTTGAACGTATTCACCGTTCAAACCTTGTCATGATGGGTGTTTTACCATTGCAATTCTTAGAAGGTGATACAGCTGAAAGTCTTGGATTAACAGGTTACGAAACATACGATATTAACCTTTCAGAAAATCCTGGTATTCACGATATTGTAGATGTGATTGCGCGTGATGATTCAGGTGAAAAACACTTTAAAGCCATGGTCCGTTTTGATGCGGATGCTGACATCCGATACTACAAAAATGGCGGAATTCTACCAATGGTTGTTAGAAAGAAATTAGGGGGTGCTTAATATATGACAGGATCAAGCGGATTAAAAGATTTAATCGCCTGTAATACCCGTATTAGTTCGATTATTAATGATAATTTATCTTATGCAGGTTATAATATTTCAGAATTAATGGACAATGATGCTAGTTTTGAAGAAGTGATTTACCTTCTTTGGAACCTTCATTTGCCAAATAAAACAGAACTTGATGATTTTGTAAAATTACTTCGTGATAACTATGAAATTAGTGATGCTGTTGTGCAATGCATCATGATTCAATCACGTAATCACTTGCATCCAATGAGTGTTCTTCGTTCAACAGTTAGCTTGCTAGGTGTTTACAACGTTAATGCGGAAGATAACTCAGAAGAAGCAACTTACGAACAATCCATTCAATTAATGGCTAAAATGCCAACAATTATTGCAACCTTTGCACGTTTGCGTGAAGGAAAAACACCTGTGGCACCACGTAAAGATTTGTGTTTTGCAGCCAATTTCCTCTATATGTTAAATGGTGAAGAACCAACTGATTTGCAAGTTAAAGCTCTTAATCGTGCTTTGGTACTACATGCTGACCACGAATTAAATGCCTCAACATTTGCTGCACGTGTTTGTGCTTCAACACTAGCAGACATTTATTCTTGTGTGACAACGGCTATTGGTACTCTTAAAGGTCCTCTTCACGGTGGTGCTAATGAACGTGTTTTTGACATGTTAACTGAAATTCGTGAAATGGGTGATACAAAAGCTTACCTTAAAGAAAAACTTGATTCACAAGAAAAAATCATGGGATTTGGTCACCGTGTTTATAAAACACAAGACCC
This sequence comes from Streptococcus sp. KCJ4932, assembly GCF_004352745.1. Lineage (NCBI taxonomy): Bacteria > Bacillati > Bacillota > Bacilli > Lactobacillales > Streptococcaceae > Streptococcus > Streptococcus sp. KCJ4932. The sequence continues at coordinate 33,915 of NZ_SJWW01000019.1, forward strand.
TCGTGAAAAATACCTTCGTGAAATGGCGCAAGCTTTGACAGAAGGGACTGAAAACGAAATTTGGTTTAACTTGTCTTGTGAAATTGAACAATACATGAAACACACCAAAGGTTTGATTCCAAACGTCGATTTTTATTCAGCGACGGTTTATCATGTGCTTGGTATTGATAGTTCAATCTTTACCTTGATTTTTGCAATGAGTCGTGTGGCTGGTTGGATTGCTCACATTCAAGAACAACAAAAACACAATAAATTGATTCGTCCACGTTCACGCTACAAAGGTGAACTTGGTTTGAAATATGTTCCACTTGAAGATCGTTAAGAAACATTACGAAAGGAAAATAGGAAATTATGGCAGATAAAATCACTTTAGAAAATGGCCAATTGGTCGTTTCTAATCATCCAATTATCCCTTTTATTGAAGGGGATGGTGTTGGACGTGACATTTGGAAAAATGCGCGTGCTGTCTTTGATGCCGCTGTTGAAAAAGCTTATCAAGGTCAGAAAAAAGTAGAATGGCATGAGCTTTTAGCTGGTAAAAAAGCGCACGAAGCGACTGGCGAATGGTTGCCAGCCGAAACACTTGATACCATCAAAGAAGATTTGATCGCTATCAAAGGACCACTTGAAACTCCAGTTGGTGGTGGGATTCGTTCGCTAAATGTTACACTTCGCCAAGAATTGGATTTGTATGCTTGTGTTCGCCCAGTTCGCCATTTCAAAGGAATTGAAAGCCCGCTTAAAGAACCAGAAAAAACAAGTATTACGATTTTCCGTGAAAATACAGAAGATATTTACGCAGGAATTGAGTGGGAAGCTGGCACAGCAGAAGTGAAAAAAGTCATTGAGTTCTTGCAAAATGAAATGTCTGTCAACAAGATTCGTTTTCCTGAATCAAGTAGTATTGGTATCAAGCCGATTTCAAAAGAAGGTAGTGAACGACTTATTCGTTCAGCTATTGAATACGCCCTTGCTAATCAGTTAACAAACGTAACTATTGTTCATAAAGGAAATATCCAAAAATTCACTGAAGGTGGTTTCCGCAAATGGGGTTACGAACTTGCAGAACGTGAATACGCTGATGAATTAGCAAGTGGAAAATTGGTTATGAATGACATCATTGCTGATAATTTCTTACAACAAATTCTGCTAAATCCTGAAAAATTTGATGTCGTAGCTTTAACAAACCTTAATGGTGACTATGCGAGCGATGCTCTTGCTGCTCAAGTTGGTGGAATTGGTATCTCACCAGGTGCTAATATCAACTACGTAACTGGACATGCAATCTTTGAAGCAACTCACGGAACAGCTCCTGATATTGCTGGAAAAGACATTGCTAATCCATGCTCTGTTCTTTTATCAGGTTGCATGCTATTTGACTATATCGGATGGACAGAAGTTGCAAGTTTGATTTCTCAAGCCATTGAAACAACTTTTGCTAAAGGTCAATTCACAGCAGATTTAGCACAAGGAAAAGCTGCTTGCTCAACAAGTGAATTTGCAGCTAAACTCATTGAAAATATGTAAAAGCTCGCCTAGAACAAGTCTTGTTCTAGGTTTTTTGCTATAATGAGAATAGTTTGAAATTTAGAGGTTGACGTTTTATGGGCTATTCTATAACGGATATTATTTTTCTATTTTTTATTTATTCATTTATCGGTTGGTTATGGGAAACCATTTATTGCTCCATTCGTGATAAAAAGTTTGCTTATCGTGGTTTCTTAGCTGGACCTTATTGTCCAGTTTATGGCTTTGCAGTGACGACGGTTTTAATCGGGACAAAACCATTTCAAGATAATCTTTTAGGGCTCTTTATCGGTGGAATGGTCATTGCGACCGTTTTTGAATTCCTTGCTGGTTGGTTTTTGGAGAACTTCTTTCATATGAAACTTTGGGATTACAGCGATTTATTTGGTAATGTTAAAGGCTGGATTGCTCCTGAAATTTCACTTTTTTGGGGAGTTAGTATTTTGATACTTGTTAAATTTGTCCAGCCGACCGTCATGGCTATTATCGATCGTTTGAATGGCTGGTTTGCCCTAGCGATTGTTTCTATCATGACAGCGGATTTGATTTGGACAGTTATGGATACTGTGAAATTCCAACAAGCAGCTGCAACGGTTGAAAAATATGTTCGCTCGGAACAGGAAAGATTGCTTCGATCTGTTAAAACAGAATTTGACGACTGGACTAAACAAAGAGAAGCTTTCAGTAAACGTTTGGAGAAATTTAGACTTCAGCTAAATGAGAATTTAAAAGTTAAGGGTGTTCAGCCATTTCGTTTTAATCAACGTCGTATGTTGCGAAACTATAAAAATCTTAGCTTGACAACAGCACCATTCTTTAATGAAATTCGTAAACAAACAGCAGCCCTAAAAAAGAAAAAAGCTGAAAAGAAAGATTAATCAATAAATGGAAGCGAGTTCAACTTGTTTCTATTTATTTTTGAAAAAAACAGGTAATTTTACAGCCTGAAAGTGCCGTTTTTCCTTAATTTTTCAAAAAAGAAGGCGCATACAAGGTGTGTAACTATTGAAATAAAAAAGCGTTTATGCTATAATCATAGCTTGTAAGGGTTATCATAAGGTAATCCGAAAAAACACAAATAAAAGGAGAACCATAATATGGCTTCAAAAGATTTTCACATTGTTGCAGAAACAGGTATTCACGCACGTCCAGCTACTTTGCTTGTTCAAACAGCTAGCAAATTCGCTTCAGACATCACTCTTGACTACAAAGGTAAAGCAGTAAACCTTAAATCAATCATGGGTGTTATGAGTCTTGGTGTTGGTCAAGGTGCTGACGTAACTATCTCTGCTGAAGGTGCTGACGCTGATGACGCACTTGCAGCAATCGAAGAAACAATGACAAAAGAAGGATTGGCTTAAGAAAATGACAGAAATGCTTAAAGGAATTGCCGCATCTGATGGTGTTGCTGTTGCTAAAGCGTATCTACTCGTTCAACCTGATTTGTCATTTGAAACTGTTACAGTTGAAGATACAAGTGCAGAGGAAGCTCGCCTAGATGCCGCATTGAAAGCATCACAAGACGAGCTTTCTATTATACGTGAAAAAGCAGTAGAAACACTTGGCGAAGAAGCAGCTGCCGTATTTGACGCACATTTAATGGTTCTTGCTGACCCAGAAATGATCAGCCAAATTAAAGAAACTATTCGTGCAAAACAAACTAACGCAGAAGCAGGACTTAAAGAAGTGACTGACATGTTCATCACTATCTTTGAAGGAATGGAAGATAACCCATACATGCAAGAACGTGCCGCAGATATCCGCGACGTTGCTAAACGTGTATTGGCTCACCTTCTTGGTGCTAAACTTCCAAACCCTGCTACAATTGATGAAGAATCAATCGTTATTGCACACGATTTGACACCTTCTGATACTGCCCAATTGAACAAACAATTTGTTAAAGCCTTTGTTACAAACATTGGTGGACGTACAAGTCACTCAGCTATCATGGCTCGTACACTTGAAATTGCCGCTGTTCTTGGAACAAACGATATCACTAGCCGTGTTAAAGATGGCGATATCGTTGCTGTAAACGGTATCACTGGTGAAGTGATCATCAACCCAACAGATGAACAAGTTGCTGAATTTAAAGCTGCTGGTGAAGCATATGCTAAACAAAAAGCTGAATGGGCTCTTCTTAAAGATGCTAAAACAGTAACAGCAGATGGTAAACACTTCGAATTGGCAGCTAACATTGGTACACCTAAAGACGTTGAAGGTGTTAATGCTAATGGTGCAGAAGCAGTTGGTCTTTACCGTACAGAATTCTTGTACATGGATTCACAAGACTTCCCAACTGAAGATGAACAATATGAAGCATACAAGGCTGTTCTTGAAGGCATGAATGGTAAACCAGTTGTGGTTCGTACAATGGATATCGGTGGGGATAAAGAACTTCCTTACTTCGACCTTCCAAAAGAAATGAACCCATTCCTTGGATTCCGTGCACTTCGTATTTCTATCTCAGAAACAGGAAATGCAATGTTCCGTACACAAATCCGTGCACTTCTTCGTGCATCTGTACACGGACAACTTCGTATCATGTTCCCAATGGTTGCTCTTCTTAAAGAATTCCGTGCTGCTAAAGCAATCTTTGATGAAGAAAAAGCAAACCTTAAAGCTGAAGGTGTTGCCGTTTCAGATGATATCCAAGTTGGTATCATGATTGAAATCCCAGCTGCAGCTATGCTTGCTGACCAATTTGCGAAAGAAGTTGACTTCTTCTCAATCGGAACAAACGACCTTATCCAATACACAATGGCTGCTGACCGTATGAACGAACAAGTTTCATACCTTTACCAACCATATAACCCATCAATCCTTCGTTTGATTAACAACGTTATCAAAGCAGCTCACGCTGAAGGTAAATGGGCTGGTATGTGTGGTGAAATGGCTGGTGACCAAAAAGCTGTTCCACTTCTTGTCGGAATGGGACTTGACGAGTTCTCTATGTCAGCTACATCAATTCTTCGTACACGTAGCTTGATGAAGAAACTTGACACTGCTAAAATGCAAGAATACGCTAACCGCGCTCTTACAGAATGCTCAACAATGGAAGAAGTTCTTGAGCTTAGCAAAGAATATGTTAATGTTGACTAATTAACATGAGAAAGCTTTTAACGTAATGTTAAAAGCTTTTTTTGATGTTAAAAATCAGGAAATCCTAATTGAATTCATTTGAAATGTTACTGTTTTTTCTAATGAAAAAATATACAATTATCGAATAAAATAAAAAGTTATTCAATTGAAAAAATTCACTAAATTCTGATATTACAAGCACATAGAGGTATTACA